>NZ_JBSAXF010000041.1:0-44499 GCF_053427845.1 Burkholderia sp. AW49-1
TGGTCCAATCCTGCACTGCGCCCGGTTTCGACTGCGTACTTGGTGCCGAGCAGGCGGTCATACTCCAGCAATATCCAGTGAAACAGTTGATTTATGCTCCCGTCTGGGGGACAGTCTACTTTGAGCCAGACCACCTGCAGACAACTTCCAGTGAGTTGCTTGTGAAGAATTACGGGAGGGAAGAAGGATAGCGTTCGGTTCATCGCGGTGGTTTTTCCCACGCCCGACACACCAAATAGTGCCAAGCTGGCCGCGTGGGAAGGCTGCATGGGAACGATTGGAACAATCCGGTCCTCTGTCATGCTGATGGCGTAGTGTTCTCGGACGAGCTTTTGCCTATTGACGAACGGGTTTCGCCAAACGTAGCCCTGAGTAATAACGCGAAAAATTGATTCAATGAGTGCAGGGTGGCATGTCAAGGTCTCGACGTAAAGATTCAAGGAGCCAACGTGATGAACACGTGCGCAGGCGGACCGCTCCCGGTCGGCCGAATTGAATTCTGGTGCATTACCGAATGCCGCTAAAACTGATTCCTCATCGACGGACCATGGAAGTGCTCGGATTAACGGATTGTCAATGCCTTGGTCTGCATCTCGCGCCACATAAATGGCATCAACCCATAGAAGTTCGGGATTCGGCGTCAGCGGCTTTGGCGTAATCGCTTTGCGTGTCATTTTCATTTTTCCCTCAGTCGTTTGAGCTTCGAAAGCATTTGTTCTTTGGACCCGCAAGCTGTACGCGCTTGAACTTCGCCGTCGGCTGCGTCGGCCGCAGACGAAACCTCTTTGCAATCGTGATGACTGTTGGCCGCCGCGTCTTGTGCCGAAACGGTCGTATCCGCCGCCGCAGCGGGGCGCCGACCCTTAGGACCGACACTTGGGTCGGAGTCAGGTCCCGCCGCCCCCGCGCGTTCGGCCGCACGTTCCGCGCCGTTCATATCCCGTATGTCGGATGTTGACAGTTTCGTTATTCCCGCCTCTCTCATTGCCCTTTTTGTAGCGGCCTTGGCTTTCGCAACAATCTCGTCCATCGCGTCGTTAGCCATTACCCGAACATTCATGTGCTCATTCAGAGCGTCCGAGATGTTTTCACCGTTCCGCTCCTTGAGGTCCAAATGCTCGGCCAAGGTCTTCCCGGTAAAATCAAATTCCTTCGAGTTGGTGCCATGTGTCGTGCATTCTTCGAAGAGTCCGTCTTCGCACAGCCAGATGAGTCCCAGGTCGCGTGGGTCGAACGCGACGGTGACCCGCCATGTGGCCTGTCTCGCCCTGACAAACCAGTCGTGACGTACCGCAGTCGGACACTTATAGAAAATTCCATAGAACGAGATGCCTCTATGGGTGACTGTGGCGGGCGCGCGAGGAAGAACGCTGCGGCGCACTTCATCGATAGAGAACGAACGTAACGTACCCGACCTAGTGGCTACACCGTGCTTCCAGAGGGCGAGGGGAGTAGGTGCGCTCCCTGCCGCGACCATATCTGGCGGCGTTGGGAAGCCCGTGATTGGCGCGGTGATGCACTGGAGAAGGGACCACAGAACCACTTGAGTAAATTCGTGGAGGTTGAGCGCGGCATCTAGACGGTAATCACGTGCGCCGCGTTGATTGAAGTCCTTTTCGACGTGGCCTGGAACAACGGCCTGGAACTTTCCGGGAACGATGCCGAATCGACGTTCCACATATGACTTGAAATCAGGGCGTCCGGACGGGGCGTTCTCAATCTTCGTGTATAAGTTACTAACGATAAGCGGCCCGGCTTGCACAGCCATCATCTCGCCTTTGTCCCCGAGAATTCTTGACGGTAGAAAGTGGCTCGGCCATTGGTCTTCCGTAATCTCCACGCCATACTGCGCACAGAACGCAACTTTCGGAGTGACTACATTGACGAGAAGCATCATTGCCGCCATCCATGACGGGCGCTCGAACCCGACGTAGATGCCAACAATTAGCCGGCTGTATACATCGACGGCAAAATAGATTGTCGGGCGACCTACAATCAACGTTCGGTCGAACTGAGAAACCAAATACACGTCTGCTATCGTCGCATCGATAACGAACGCGTCACCGGGCCCGGAGACGTGTTGGTCCGCTCGTCCGTGGAACGCTCTTCCCTTGAGGTCAAAGCCTTTGCTCCCCAGCTGGGCACGTCTGCGTACTGCGTGGGAACGCTGGCTCTGAATCAGGTGTTGAAGTTGGCGAATGGTCGGCTGGTCCTTGCGGTCGATGTTAACTGTCAGAGCGTTGCCCTGCTGGTCTTTGACGTCGCGTTCTCCCACGAAAAACTTGGCAATATGGTCCAGCGCTCCTTGCAACGTCCTCTTTTTCGGGTCGTCCAGATACCAGTCGGCGGCAATGTTCAGCCACTTTCTTGTGCTCTCCCATAGTGGCACGCCAGGCCAGCCGTTTTTTGGCTTACGTCCATTCTTTGTATTCGTAAAAGTCTTCGGCTTGCCCTTGCCGCCGCAGCGGTCCGTGTCATCCCTTAGGGCTTCACGTGTGAGACCTCTCTTCCAATAGCGCTTGAGAAGGCGCGAGAGTCTCTGCCGTGACGTCTGATGAAGGACAGCATGCTCGTTGAGAATCGTGTTGCGATACGCATCATGCATGACCCGGTAGGCATTGTGCCCGGAAATCAGGGGGAGTATCAGTTGCCAATCGGCCTCAAGCTTCGTTTCGTCGTAATCAGGCCGAGGCGAACGAACGACAGGAGACCAAGGGTCCTCTAGTTCAATGACAAGCTTGATATCGTCTGGTGCGTCCGGACGCATGCGCTCATGCACGGTTTCCGTTGGCTGTGCAAACGGCCACGATTCGTTATCGACAATATCGCATAGCATCGTGTAGTACCCGGCGCCCTCTGGCGTGACAATGCGATAGACCCGGTTGGTCTTTACTTCGCGCAAGAGTAGGCGTGCGGCAAGCGGGATAAAATTGGTCTGTTCGCTCATCAAAGCACCTCGAAGGTGTTTAGCGGCTGACGCGAAAACCTGTTAGCCTCAAGGTTGCCGCGCAATAGTCGAAACAGGAAGAGAAAGCGCAGTGCCGTGAGGTGGGCTCCGGGCTCAGTGCCCCACTTCACGTCGAGAAATTGACATGCCGTTCCGGCAACTTCGGAACAGCCTTCCTGCACTGCTACAAGCACCCTCGAGACGCAATCGGCCCGCGCACGAGTGCTCCCTCGCATGGCATTTTCGAACTCAAACATCCAATCCAGGTTCAGGGCTCGGAATGAGTTAAGGCCATCATTGACGACAAGCTGCCATGACACATTCAGTTCCTGCCAGTATCGGCGTTCGATTTCCAGCTTATTCATGGTGCGCTCATCTGTCAGACTAGCGCGGTCCTTCACGGCCCAGGCGACAACAAGCGGGTCGTCCCCCGTGCCTCTTGTCAAAAGAAGGTCAGTCGTTTGTGCTAGCAGAATGCCGGTATGGGAGTCGACCGGATGCTTGACCCCAATCTGACCAGCAATGGTTAATGTGCGTCGAAGATTTAATGGATATTGCTCTCGAATGTCGGTGACGTTTTCGTCACGCCACGCTTCAAGGAAAGCGACGTACTCGTGGTCGGATAGGAAGTGCATCGTTCGTCCGCCGGTCTTAAGGCACGAGACGCGGTGCGACCTTCCTCGCGAAGGAACATCCGCAACAGTCAACCACGGACGATAAGAGGCGCCCTCTCCCTCTCCACGCCGTTCACGTTTGAAGCGTCGCAGTTTCGCCGATGTCATCGAATACTTAAATCTCGCCATAAAACGTATCTCTTCGAATCTCCGTTGTCAGGACGTGACCGTGCCTGCCGCAACGGAATCGGCAATGGCCTCGGCTAAGCTGATTGGGTGGGCACTCGTTAGGTGCGTTGCTGGGGAGTCGCAGTTATCCTTCGGAGGGCCCCTGCATCCGCACTTATCTGGCGTGCGAACGGAAAATGGCTACGGCGGTGGGACGTTGCCACTTTCATGTTCCGCCCCAGATTCGTGGCTTTGCAAAACGGCCGATTCGGCTTCCGACAGTTCGCACGAACTACTCATCATGTCACCACCCACACTCAAAATCCTCATTTAGTCGCAATGAAAGTGATAATAGAGCGTCACGATGGGCCGAGCAACATTATCATTTATGGAACCCATCGGAGACTGGGCGCAATCCGTTAATTGATAATGCGAATTTCTTGATTGAATTGCCAATTGAAAACAAATCCCCGAGAGGTGATATTCATGCAATTCAACATGCCGACCTTGAAAAACAAGGGAAGACCGAAGTCGAGCATCTAAAAAGGAGAAATGTTTTCAATACCTGAGAAATCTTTTCAAATGGCACTCAAGGAATCGCAGCCTTTTCGACCTTGTGTGGCGTCCGCGCAACAAGCCTCGCCCCCTGAACATCGAGCCGTTGCCCCTGCCGTTGCCGGACCCTTCGCGGTACCTAGACTTGTCTTTCGGCGCGAAGCTTGATGAAGGTATTTTGGTTTCGCCAGAAGGTATCGGAAAGCTTCATCGAGAGTCAAACCTTCGGCCATAGGGAGCAAATCACTGGAAGCACCCGCGTTGGTGCGAGACAGTGTCCAAGGATTATGCAAGTTACTCCACGATAAATATGGCTGCAGTGGCGTCACCAATCTGTGCGAAGCTGCGAAAAAAACCGATATGTCTGCCCTCCAATTTCCATTTGGTTGACACCGGGACAAGTCAACTCGAGCATCCCATTGGCGAGAACGACCGGAATCGTCCCCTGCCTCTAGAGGTCCTCGGGCAAACTGGTCGGGTCGCCAAGATACACGGTGCAAACTTCGGTCGTGTGGCGCATCATCAGCACGCTCGTCGCACTGTCGAGAGCCAGTTCGAGATGTTCGGCCAGTGTCGGAAGTGACTCCGGTACCGGCTCTTGAGAGCCGCCCGTCATGGCGCTTGGTTCTACCATTTTGTCATCCTCCTGAGCGACGCTCTGCGCCAATCTGTCTCGAAACACCAGGTTTCGAGAGCAGCGTACAGACGAGCATTTCAGATTGGAATTTGCGCTTCCTGTAGCCGCTCGCTCAAGCTGCGTCCCTTGTCAAACGCCGCATTCGGGTCGGTCGCTGCTTCTGCATGCAGCGCCGCTTCAACAAATTGCTCGCGCAATGCCAGGTCAAAAAGGCACTCGCTGGCGAATGCTATCAAACTGGTCTTAAAGTCTCCACGCGCTCGAACGAGCCGAAGGAACCGCTCGTTTTCCGCCAGCGCGAGCACTAAAGCGCTTGCCAACCCCTTGCTGCCCCACTGATTTGCAATCAGCCCCAATACCTCGAAGACCTCGAGGTCCGCAAGGACTTCCGCATATATTTTTGCCTGTTCGGGATTCAGGCCAATCCTACCTTCCACCATCATGGTCAAGGCCTGCAGCCCCGCCTTCGCCTCTTCGTCAAAAGCCACTTTCAACAACTCACCGTCTGTTGCAAAGATAATTAAATACGTCAGCACGGCCGATTTCCAATCGTTCCTCAGGCCCGAATTGCCGAGTGACTTCAAGAGGTCTCCGCCAGTCGAAAGTCTATACAGAAATGGCTTTAATCGGGTTCGGTCGAGTTTAAACAACATCGTCAGCGACGGTAGCAAATGGTCATAGGTGCCCGGCAAGGATATCGCAGTAGAGTCGACGTATTTGTCAACCATGGAATCCGCAACAGCATCAAAGAAATTCAGATGACCAGTTTTAAATTCCTGTTCTAGCAAAGCCATCCCTTCAGCTTCGGGAGAGCCCGAACAGAATTTTTCTATAAGCCACCCGAGCTTCATGCCGTCGCCTCCTCTGCACGTACACGACGTCAAAATCCACGCGCCCTCGGTTTTACTCACCTCCACGCACAACCGCGCCCAGAGCTCAGGACCGATTGGTAATACGAGTTGCTCGAATCCTTGGGCGCTAATGGCCAAGCGCACCTCGTCGAGTGACAATACACCTACGAGGGCAGATACCCACGACTGCCACCCGTCAGCAATTTGCTTATCCAATGCGCCCGATTGGTCTGCCGCTGACCGGTCGATATTGCCCAGCATGTCAACAATCAACACAGCCGTCTTGTCGCGCGCGTCCGAGATGGCCAGCAGTGCCTCCAATCCCGGTATCAGATTTGCATTGAAGAGCCGCAGGTTTCTGGTCGCTGCCATAGTCGCCACCGCCACACGGCGGAAGTGAGACACCGTCCCCGGTGAAAGCAAACCATCTCCAACAACAAACGGGCGAAGAGCCCTCACTGCCTGAAGCAACCGTTCCTGCTGTCCGTCCAAGCCGGCGAGGTCCTGCCGGATGTATCTATCGAGAACGTACTGGAAAGCCGGACTTTCTTTAAAGAGCGTACTTATCGTGTCGCTGTCAGCACTGTCCATCGCGGCTTCAAGCCGAGGTCGGACCGAAATGTAGGATGCCTCCTCCTTACTTGATGCGCGATGGTGCAACATCGCGAACGTATCGACCAAAGAGTCATCATGCAGAATGCGACTTACCGCCTTCGGTGGCGAACAACCATCGCTTACGAACCCGTCCTTTGAAAGAGCGTACGCGGCTAAAGTTGAAAGCGGCACTTTGTCGCCCCATTCCAACTTGAGTACCACGAGTTCGTTTATGAACGACACGATTCCTCGCGGCGTCAAATTGCCATTTGGGCGGAGTTCTCCATCTTCATAGAGTCGCAAAATCTCGTCGTAATCACCAAGTAGGTCTTCGCCAAACGCCTGCAACAGCTTGGTGCTGAAGTAGCTCTTCCACGAGTGAAGCATCGGTGGTGGCAACATGAAGCGAAGCTGAAAGACCTTTTCAAGAAACGATGGCAATGCGGCTTGCACATCCATGGTTGGAGACAAGCCCGGGACCGATGACTGTAATATCCGGCGTTCGTCTACCACGGGAACGATAACCCACAATCGACGAAACCAGTCTCGCGACTTGAACTGAGGATTGTCTAGGAAAGAACGCAGGAGTGCCCACACTGCTTTCGTGTCTGCCGAGTCGATGCGGTCCAGGTTATCGACGACGATGACTAGGCGGCGAGCATCGTGACAAAGCACGGCTTGCATTAGTTCACTGAACGTGTCCTGGAACTCGATGGATGTCGGCTCAGGTTCGTCTCGAACTTCCACCGTTTCCTCATCCGAGTTGCGCCTGACAATAAAGCCCATGGCCTCATTGGACAGTAAGTGCATCAGCGCGAAAGCTACAATCCCCACAGCAAGTATCGAGGCAAAAAGCGGGGCTGTGCCGAGCGAGTCAACAAGACGTTTTTCGAGCTCGGACACCAACGGTGCGGCGATGCCCAACGCCGCGAGCGCCGACAAAATCACCTTCGCCGACGTGGAAAAGAACGGTGTCGTTTTCCGCGATGTCGTTTTTAGCCGTCGACTCAACCCATCCAGCTTTGTTTTCCAGAAGGATGCACTCATCTGCCCATCGGGTTCTCGTAGCCAGCCCTTGTCAGAAGCCTTTCCAACAAGGGCGGCGAGAAACGCGCGGCGAAGCGGGTCTCCGACATGCACCCAAGCGTCGTACTGAAATACAGCGACATCAGTCGGGCAAGATACAGCGTTGTCCTCACCCGCCGGCGGGAAATTGTCGAAGTGTTCGGCGACCATCTTTACGACCGTCGACTTTCCGGCTCCCCAAGTGCCGTCAAGCCGTATCGTCTGGCCTCCCGGCGATGTCTGAATTAGGGCGATTATGGTGTCTGCAATCTTCGCGTGTGCTCCGCCCAACTCGTCGACGTTTGACGGTTCGTCGGTAAGCAGCGTCGGCATTGGGCGCATCGCAAGCTCTCTCACTCATGGCGTTGTTGGCAGTTGAAATGGGCATATCGCTTGGCCAAAATTATGAGCTTGCGACTGTATTCCCATTCTGCCTGGCTCTCCTCGCGGCTCTGATATTGACCGACCAGAGCATGCGACCCGATTGTCAAATATAGCTGTGAGCACCTTCTAACGTCCACCCCTCAGTGCCTAGCCTACTGCCCGCGCACATTGCGAATTACAAGGAGCTAACGCCAGCAGTCGCACCAACCTGAAAAGGTCACGTCGTTCATAATGGGCCAACGAGGGACTTGACAGCGTCTGCCATTCTTCGTAGCGTGCGTGAAATGGGCTAGTTGCCGCCCGTCAGCGTGTGCACTCCCCATGGGGGAGTACGGCAAAGGCAGATTCCGCAGCACCTCAATACCGAGTTTCCGTCCTGGAGCCCGGCAATGCACACCGTCGAAAATGGCTCTGCTGACTGGAGACTTGTATGTCTTCCCGTATCGCCATTCCCTTGGAGGCACAAGCCTCTGCCTTGGTGTCTTTTCTCGCTCAGGCGAAACATTCGCTTCCATTTGAGACTGCCCTCGAGATTTGCGGCTCAATGCAGGCCGCCAAAGAACCAGCCGCGCGCTTTCTGAAAGCCGCGCTGGCTGGTCGAAATATAGAAGTCAAACATACGTCCTGCCTAAAGGCTCTCGCACTTGTGGACGGGTTTGAAGGGCATGTTTCTCGCCCCAAGCCTGAGTGGGTAGTTGCGCAGTACACGTTCGACGCACCCGCTATTACACCCAAGGTAAAGCGGCATCGCAGAAGCGTTGATGCCACGGCCGACATCTGCACACGGTTGGTCAAAGACCTCGCCGGCGCCAAAGAGCCCCCGTACGCATACGTCTTGTATAACGCTGACTACCTTGAATTTGTCTTCATCGGAGAACCACAGACCAGAGCACGTTACATTCTGGCTTGCAAGAATCGGGACGGCTCCGCTGCAACAATTGGGCACGATGACGTCCTAAGTGCCGTGGAACGTGTGCGGCGCGTTATTGAAGGCCAGTTCCGAGGATGGCTCGACGGAGCAACGAAGACTTTGCTCGAAAACGGAGCCATCCTCCGTCTTCTCAAAGATGGCGAGCCAATAGCTGATGGCCGAGAGTCCGATGTTCTTGCTGCATGTGAGCGAGACAACGAATTTGTGCTTGAGGCCGAATCGTTGCTGCGACTTCCCGCCGTAACGCGACGATATCAGGTGTTTTGGGTACCTACGGACGACGACGAAGCGGCACCGGCAGACGACACGCTTGTTGAGCGCATGTGGCGCCGGCTCGAGGCATTCTATCGCTTCAATGAGGAAGACTTCTCCTGGTTCTTGTCCCGGCGTCGGGAGGAGGAAAAGGAGGGACGATTCGACACGGATGGCATCGATACGGAGCGGCTGATAGCAGTGCTCACGGCCCGTAACATTTCTAATGAACAAGCAGCGTCGATGGCTGACATGAGTCTTGCGGAGTGGAATGCCATGATGGAAACCGAGGAAGCCACGCGCGAAACCGTGCTCAAGCTGTCAGAATGGCTGCAACTTTCCTCGGCTAACGAACTGTACTTCGATTCACGCAACCCGGTTTGGATGCCAGTGAAAGACGGCGAAGAAATTGCACTCTGGATGCGCAATTTCGACCATCTGCATCTGTCCGCGTCCGGTATTGCGGAAGGTGCGCCGCTGGCTCAACGCTGCCTCGAGAAGTTGACGCTGCTGCATCGCCGGGTAGCCGACCGGGCGTCGCTGCAGGCTGTGCTGTCCGAAGCCGAAGCCGCTGGGCTTCAGCTATGTGTAACTATCGGGAAGCGCTTCGTCTCCGACTTGCCTGTTTTCCGCGAACGACTGGCTATGGTCGGTCACTTGTCGTTCTGGAACCGGAAAGAAATCGAAAGCCTCGGGCCGTCTAAGACGTGTGTCAACGACGATGACGGCCAACTGTGGAGCGCGATTGACGACGAATATCTGGCAAAGTTCAACTCGGTCGACATGTCGGTCGACGACCTGATTGCACTCCAGGCGGAAGTTGCGCGGGCACGTCGCGATGGTCAGGAACCAGGCTGGGAAACCTCTACATTCGCTTCAATCCGAGTCTTTAAGGGGATACCTGATTCTGCACATCGCGCGCATACCGCAATGACTCGTATGACCGCGCTGAGCTGCCTCATTGAAGACGGCGTGCTCGCGGTATGGATGGAAAAGTCCACTGAGCCCGACGTCGAGCTCGTGCCCAAGAACGTCCTTCACGCAGCAGCGCGATGCCCATTGATTCGAGTTGGCAACGAGCCCGGTTTCGACCTTGCGGCCTTCCGGAGGCTTGCCTTAGACCTTGTCGCGCCGAAATGATGCTCGACAGTCGCATCACAAAAAACCAATCTGCGAGAGACCATGTCAGACGACGCAGTTCTGCCGAAGGAAAACAATAGCCAACGCATCGGCCACCGTGCGAACAAATGCTTCTCTGCATATCACCCCGACAGTTGGCGCCCTCACTCGCTCGAAGGCACAGACGACGTTGGATTTGACTACCAGGTTCAGCTTGTAGTCGAAGGCAATTACGTCGGTATTTTTCGTGTGCAACTAAAGGGAAGTGAGTCGCCGACCCTGAACGCAACAGAGGAGTTCTACTCAATACCTTTGAGTAGAAGCACGGTCAACTACTATGCCCGTGTCGCCGACCCGATTCTTCTCGTCTTTTGCGACCTCAGTGTAGACCTCGAGCGCACTACCGCCTGCCCGGCATTTTACGTGTGGATACATGACGAGCTGAAGCGCTTTCGAGAGGAGGGCCGGGACGGCTCCGGAACAGATAGCCTCGTTGTTCGCATTCCCGTCGGTAACCGGCTAACCGAGGAGGTAGACCTACGCGCGGACGTGGAGGCCCACGTCCGCCTTCACAAGGTCGCTGTCGCTCTGGATGAGGTGGTCGAGGAAAAACTGCCATCGATATCGCCAGACGAGCGCGCTAGCCTTCTGGAGAACGTCTCCACCGGGCTCTCCCAGTACAGTGGCGCATTGCTGCAGGTAATGGCGGCACCCGCAACCACGCCTTGGCCGGCCGCCCCTCGCGATTCATTTGCCGGCAAGCTGGATGAGGCCAGCAGGCACCTGTCGACAGGGTCGGTAGATAAGGCCATGGTCATCTTGGACGACTTGGAACCAAGTCTCGAAGTGATGACTTCCCTCGAAACGGCGGAATATTGGTATTGCCGAGGGGGAGCTCACTCGCGCACGTCCGACGAATTCCAAGCTTCCGCCGACTATGCTCGTGCCTGTGAATACTCGGGAGACATTCCGCGACATTTGACTGCCTGGGTCGAAGCCGAGCTTGTACTTCGTTTTCAGCCGGGGAAACCGCTCGACCTATCGGACCTGAAAGCGCGCCTGCTGGCAGATACCGCCGAAATAAAAGTGATGCTGGCCCGCCTCATGGCCACTGAGGGCGACTTTGATGGTGCCTACCGCATATTGAATGCACTGCCTCGCAGTGACGCACTCAAGACACTCGCCATTGTCGCCGGAATGCAGGGAAAGCATGACGAAGTCGCGAGAATCTGCAGTGAAGGTCTGTCAAGCGTGCAGAAAGACTCACGGAGCACGCAGCTGTATCACGTACTTCGAGCTCGCGCCAACTTCATGCTGGCGATACATGCGCCGCACGACACATCCGGTGAATCGGAAATTGTCATTGCATCTGCAACCGGGCCTGCGGACCTCGATGTGACCCGATTGCGGACCGTGTGGGATGATGTTCAAGCAGGGGTGGCGTTGCTTCGTCAAGCTGGTTGGCCAAACAACGTTGAATTTATCGCTGACGTGTGGTGCGCCGCTGCGGTCATGCTCGGGCGTGCGACAGAGGCCCTTGATGCCGCCAAAGAAGCCGCCGCAGCGCGCCCGCAGCTTCCCATGTTGCAGTGGTCCCTCGAGACATTGGCCATCCAGACCGAGGATTACGACGCCGCACTAAAGGCGAATGCCCTTCAGCCCGAATCCGCATCCCGCACGTTTAGAAGAATTGGCGTTTTACATCAAGCAAAGAGGCATCGCCTTTGTCTCGAAGCGGTGGAGGCTGCTTGCGACGCCTTGCCCATTGACCAAGAACTGTATCCAGTCTCAGTTGCGCTGGGCGTCCTATCGGCAGACGTTCTCTTTTTGGCTGACCGCGCACACGCGCTCGTCGAAAAACTAGAAAGCAAGCCGGAATGGGGGGGGCACGTAGCCATCCTCCGGTACTTTCGCGCCACCGGGCGCAACGTACTCGGAAAGGATGAGGCCCTGAAGCAGTTGATATCCGACTACGAGGTACAAGGCAGGCCTAGAGCCATTGCGCTGCAACTCTTCCACGTCCTTGACGCAAGCAAGCAGGACGAAGCGGAAGTCTGTATCACTGTCGCCGCCCGAATTCGAGAATTTCAACAGCTGTCCATCGAAGGGGAAGGACTTCTTGCGCAGGCCTATGCCACGCTGTCGGGATGGAACGAGCTACTTAACCTAGCTGACAGGGTAACGGCGAAGTTCTCCCACGTCAGTCGCTTCTTTGCCATTCGTGCCTTCGCGCTCGATAAGCTAGGCCGAACTCCAGAGGCGCTGGCAGAGTTGCGCAGGTTGCTAGACGGCCATGCATCAGACCGGCTGACAGTGGATACATACGTCAATATCGTTACTCGATGTGGGTTCACAGAGGAGGCGCTCCAACTCGCGGAGCAGCTTCTCAACGAGGAATCGGAAAAATCGCGACGCATTGATTGCCTGCGGCTCCTCTTCAACTTGCTCCATGCGAAAGAGCCTGGCAGTCAACGAGCAGTGGAAGTTGCCTGGGAGATTGGCCGCCTCGTCGACCAGAACGACGAAGAAGCTGAAGGGCAATTCCTCTCGACGTTCCTTATGGCGACGCTACGCAGCCACGGCTCATCGTCGCTTCCGGAGCGGATAGCGGAGTTCCAAAAGCGGATGACGGCATTTACCGACCGTTGGCCCGAATCTCGGCTTCTCCGACGCGGAAATTTGCCCCAAAATGCCACACCCCGTGACTTTCAACGCATGCTACGCGAGGTGCTAGGAGACTTCGAAGAAAGGCGGGCCTGGCAGCAGAAGGTCGAGAAAGAACTCGGTCGCGGCGAATTGCCGATTCCATATATCTGGCGACCACGAACCATACTCATGAATGTTCGGGATGTGGGCGAACTTTGGGAGATGGGCAAGCGCTCGCAAAAGGACGCACGGCAGTACCACCTACCCATGATTGCAGGCTCGTGGTCTCCCCGCACCCGTCGCGATACGGTAGCTGTAGTACCACTCTTGGACCTCACCGCACTATTTGTACTCCAGGACCTTGACCTGCTTGGCGTCCTCTTCAAAGTATTCCCGACCGTAGCTGTCAGTCAGGCAATGCTGCTTGAGATACAACGGCGCACCTCACCCATCGTCGGCTCACTGGTCCAGCCACGCTTTGCACAATTGGTGGAAGCGCTCAAACTTAGATTTGAAAGCATTCAGCAACCTGTAAGTCAAAACCCGGTGGAAGATAACGGGCTCATGGGACAAATGCTTTCCGACGACGTGCGTGATATCGCAAGGTCGGGCAGATACTGGGTCTACTCTGACGATGCGTTTTTTCGAATCTACGCAACCGATTCCGATGAGGCCGCTCGAAGCTTTTGTACGCTTGACCTACTCGCTGTCGCTGACGAAATGGGGTTGATGACGCCGCAGCAAGTGAGTGAAAAAATTGGCCTCCTTTGTTCGTGGAACGTAGGGCTCGCTATCACCCCGCGCTATTTGCTCGCGAGCATTCCTCCGGCCGCCGGTGAAGCCAAAGACGTCAGCAGCGCCATCGACGCAATCAGAGCCACAGAGACATGCACGGCGATTTTCGAGGGCATTTGGAATGTACGGAAGCCATATACCGACATTACGGCTCAGGCGGCGTCGCTCCTTTCCGGCCTCGCGGCTAACGGAGAGAATGACCTGAAAGTAATATCTGCAATAGTCGGCTTATGGCTTGGCAAGGCAAAGCTGCGTGCCGATGCTGGGGACTCGACGCCTATCCAGCGGCTGGCGCTGCTAGTCGCACTAGCCGCCGGCCAGTCGAGTTCTGTCTCGCAGGATTTCTCGAGGCGCCTTTGGTCCGTGTACACCGAAGTCACGGCACTGGAGCATGGTAACCGGATGGATGAACAACGCGAACGAGAAGCAATCGAGACGATGGCCATGTGCTGCGCGAGACTGGACAGGCTTGGCGAGGGTACAGCGAATAGCAGCCGATATCGCGATGCAATGCTTGTGGGGATGACTCACGGTACCGCCGACCACGAGCGATTTGGCGATGCTTACGCGCACTATTTGATTGCGTCGAAGTCTGCGTCTTAGTACCGTGAACGCGGTGAAGCACCCGAGACCGATATGGAAATCGCTTTGACAGCGAACGGACGATACTGGGCTCCGCGCGGACAACCCATCCAAACACACGAGCGTGGCTACACGTTGTTCATGGGAGTACCAAATCGCCATTGTTGCTCTGGCGTAGTGGAAAGCGTGTGTGGCATAGTGCGAATATTCTTTTGGAAGGTTGAGACTATGGCTACGCTACAGAGCATACAAACACGAATCGCAAGGCTACAGGCTCAGGCCGAAGCGTTGGTCGCGAAGAAGTCGACCGAAGTGTTGGAAAAAATCCGTGGGCTGATGGAGAAGCATGGAATTACGACGGCCGACATCGAAGCGCATGTTGGCGGAAAACAGCGTGGCCGGAGAACCGGTATCAAAGCTGCGGCAAAGCCCACCACTTCGGTAGCGAAATACCGCGACCCCAAGACCGGGGCGACGTGGACCGGTCACGGCCGCGCGCCGGGATGGATTGCGAATGCCAAGGACCGGAGTAAGTTTTTGATTGGCGACGTGTCGCCCAAGGTGACCTCCGCCGCCAAGAAGTCTGCAACGAACGGCAGCCATTCGCAGGGCTCGCTGCCGCCTCTATACCGCGACCCGAAAACCGGAGCAACATGGAGCGGCCGAGGCCGCGCACCAGCTTGGCTGGCGGGAGCCAAGGACCGGTCCAAATTCCTGATTGCAAAAGCAGATGTAACCGCAGCAGAGCCGAAGGCAAAAGCGGCAAAAAGGACAGCAACAGCTAAAGAGGTTTCCAGCAAGAAGGTAGCTGTCAAGAAAGTTGCGGCAACGAAAGGCACACCGGTCGCCAAGAAGGCGCCGGCGAAGAAGCCTGTGGCAAAGAAAGCTAGGAAAGCAGCGACCAAGAATGTGGTGGGTGCGGTCGAGCCGGCGCAGGCGGCCGAGGCGTCGACTACGCCCGCGACCGCATAAGCGCTTGCCTCGCAGCGCCCGATAACGTCGAATCGAGCAACCCCGCAGTCGGCGCTGCTCGAAATTGACTTCGATGCCAGGTTGCGCGCCGGCAACTATTCCGCACAGTAGGCCACGCCGGATTTTGCGCGTTGGCCTCGCTACGATATCTGCTCAATTCTGAGCAGATATCGTGGGGCCGACTGAGCGCCCCAATCAGGTTTGGTGAAGACTGCTGAACACCAACTACTAAACCCTCAGCGGAGTCCATCAAGCAATCTTACAGGTGCTTCGTAACAAACAGCTTGAAGAAAAGAATCGGGTAGCTGATGGGCCAGAAGGCGATGGTTGACAGCTTCGCAGAGGCTACGTTACTGATGGTGTTATACATAGGGTGCCATTCAATCAGTCGTCTCAAAACCACACGGCTGAGGAATATTCCTTCGACAACGTAACCAATGATACCAACTGACCTCGGGACCTCGTGAACGTTGTGCGTAATGCTGAACAGCAGGAGCAACCCAAAGAAGCATGCGATATAGATACCCAGAGCCCGAGTCAGACTCATCCCGCCTTGGTTGCCGGTTTCCACGTCAGACATTCATCCCCTCCATTCCAAATTAACCGACCTAGGTATCCAGTTATCGGCATCCGTTCGCTCGACTTGAGGGGTGTCGCTAGCATTTGTTAAAGTTTTTCACGTTCCGGCCGATATGTTGTGTTTTGACTATGGCGGGGATAAAGGTGGGCACAGGGTTTCGACTGTTGGTTGTCGTATCGGCGCTGGCACTCACGGCATGTGCCGAGACGGGGTCAGCTCTTCAGAGCCTGAACAACGGGTTGACGCAGCTAAACCAGGCGATGGCGCCAACCTCTTCTGGGATGCCTGCGCTGTTGGGACCGTCGCTGTCACCGGACCAGCAGGTGCAAATGAACCGCGCCTTGTCCGCTTCGCTTAGCGCCCGTGATGCTGCATTTCGCGGCATGGTTGCCTCGGCGCAACCCGTAATGGCAGAGGTGATGTCCAAGACGGCGTGTTATCAGGGAAATAACGTTTACAAAGTCCTGAGCATGTATTCGTCGGCCCGCCTTGACAACAGCTACATCTCGTCGCCATGGACCAATATGCGGTACGCGCCCAAAGGGCGTTGCCTTAGCATTCTCCGTGCAGATTCATGGAGCCAAAAATCACTCAATGCGTTTAGTTATCGTACCGTTTTCTATAGTCCTGAGAGCGGTGAAAGTCAGGCTGTCAATTATGAATACATCAAGCAGGATGGCGCTTGGTTGTTGAACTATATGTCGTTCTAGCCATCGGGGCTTGCTCGAACCATTGACCTAGCACGCAGCGGTAACCGGCAAGCCGCCATTGCGCTTGCTCAGACAAGCGGTACATGGACGAATTGAGGCAGCGCCTTGGCGTGCTGATGGAGGACTGGCGGCACAAGCGCAAGGTCACCGCGCAAGACGCCCACAAGCGACTCGTATTTGCCGCCTCAGCCCTTCAGCCGTTGCCGTGCTGGTATCGGTCACTAGGCTTTCCTGACTGACGAGGCACGTCGTCAAAAACCCGATGCCAATTATTTCCGTATTGCAATCAATCGCGGAAATCTGTGGCTATTGTTCTCTTTTAGAATTGAGTGGAAGAGCGCTGAAACCGCGCCGGCGGACGCGGGCCATCAGTCCATCCCGGTTATTGTCTACATAGGGTTTCCCCCGTATGATTTTGCTTGGCCGTGAGAGAGGCCGACACAAGGAAAATCATATGGGAGCGCAGGACCTTATCGCGTTGATAAATTCGGGGTTACTCCAGTCCGACCGGATTGTGAAATTAGATACCCCCACCGGGCCGAATGTGCTGCTGCCACATATTGTGGTGGGTACTGGCCGCCTGGGTGGCAATTTCGAAATTACCGTCGATGTTGTTTCGCTGCAGGATTCAATCGAGCTGAAGTCCCTCATTGCGCAGCCCGTCACACTTTGGATTCAGCAGTCTGACAAAACGTATCGCCCCCGACACGGTTATGTTCATACAGCCCGCCGCCTTGGCGCCGACGGACGGCTCGTCAGCCTGCAGCTAATTTT
This sequence comes from Burkholderia sp. AW49-1, assembly GCF_053427845.1. Lineage (NCBI taxonomy): Bacteria > Pseudomonadati > Pseudomonadota > Betaproteobacteria > Burkholderiales > Burkholderiaceae > Burkholderia > Burkholderia sp. AW49-1. The sequence goes on from NZ_JBSAXF010000041.1 coordinate 17,177, forward strand.
CTCATCGTGGCTTCACTTCTTGAAGTTCCGCAAGGACGCGCGAATATTCCAAGACAAGACCGTCGAAGCCATTCTCGAAACGGTGTTCCAAAGCCATCCTCAAGCGGTCGGGGCGTACCGAATCGAGGTGGGCAAACCCTCACCTGCACGCTCGTTCTGCGTACAGTACGACGACGATTGGAACTTCGTGCACCGGCTGATGGAGTCGGAGGGCTGGTTCTATTATTTCGAGCACGCCAAAGACGGCAAATCCCATACTCTTGTCATTACAGACGACCTGTATTCGCTCAAGCCGCTCGAGCCCGACCAGGTCCGGTTCTATCGTGCCGGCGTCACGCATCAGCCCGACGCGCTCGTGCAATGGTCGGGCACGCGGACCTTGCAGAGCACCTCGTATTCGTCGAGTACATTCGACTATAAGAATCCCGAAGCGCGGAAGGAAAAGTCGTTTCCTACTGTCGCGAACCAGGGGGACCTGCCTCAGCAGGCCGAGGTCTACGAGTACACGGGGCCGTACACGTACCTCGATGATGACCGGGGCGACCGACTGACCAAGCTCAAGCTTGAGGAGTGGGAATCGCGCGCGAAGCGATTCCACGGTGTAGGTAGCGTACCGAGTATCGAAGTCGGTGGCTGGTTCAGTTTGCTGGACCACCCCGAGCACGACGGAGATAGCGCCGAGGACCGCAAATTTGCCGTTGTCGAGGCCACATGGTACATCCGCAACAATCTCCCAGTAGGGGAAAGTCGGCCGTATCCGCATAGCCTCGATGCTCGTCTCGCGGAAGTCCGCCAAGCCCACGGCGAAACGGCATCTGCATTCGCGGTTAAAGATGCTTCAGGCAGCGAGGGCTTCTTCCTCGTGGAGGTCGAAGCCCAGCGCCAGAAGGTTCCGTTCCGCAGCCCGTTCGAGCACCGTAAACCCGTGGTGCACCTGCAGACGGCGACAGTCGTCGGACCCGGCAACGAGGAGGTCTACACCGATTCGCTGAATCGCATCTTGGTTCGCATGCACTGGGACCGACGGCAGGGTCTTGGGGCCACGTGCTGGGTGCGGGTGGCCTATTCCGACACGGGCGGCGGTTATGGCAGTGTGCACGTGCCACGGGTCGGCGAAGAAATCACTATCGATTGGGTCGGCGGCGATTGCGACCGCCCGATTGCGACGGGTCGCGTCTACAATGGGGCGACGCAGCCTCGCTGGCACTCGAATGGCATTCTGTCGGGTTTCAGCTCGAAGGAGTATGGCGGTGGAGGCTACAACCAACTGGTGATGGACGACGCGACGGGCCAGAACCGGTTGCAGCTCTTCTCATCGCAAGGTAGCTCTATGCTGCATCTGGGATACCTGATTGCCCAGGACGGTAACGTTCGCGGCAACTACCTGGGTAGCGGCTTCGACCTTCGCACTGACGCCTACGGCGCCATTCGTGCCAATCGGGGGCTTTTCCTCACGACACATCCTGGTTCGGGCGCGGCGAACCAACAGCTCGAGGTCCAACAGGCCCAGCAGCAACTCGCCGGCGCACACAACCTGGTCGAGTCGCTTTCCGATGTTAGCACTCAGCACCAGGCCGAAAGCCTGAAAGCGGGCCAAGACGCGCTCAAAGCTTTGACGGACGCCACGACCGACAGCGTCCAGGGGCAAGGCCAAGCAAGCAGTGGGCGCACTGCGGGTGGCGGCACTGGCTCGGCCAACACGTTCAAAACCCCCATTCTCCTGGCTGCCAGCCCGGCGGGCATCGCGCTGTCGACGCAGCAGTCAGTGCACCTGAGCGCGGACGAACAGGTCAACGTGGTCAGCGGCCAGAGCACGCATGTCGCTACCGGCAAGTCGCTCCTCGTGAGCGTAGCGGAGCGCATCAGCCTGTTCGTCCAGAACGCTGGAATGAAGCTCTTCGCTGCGAAGGGCAAGGTGGAAATCCAGGCGCAGTCGGACGACATCGAGGTGACTGCGCAGAAGACGGTGAAGGTCCTTTCTGCCAGCGATAAGGTCGAAGTCGCGGCAAGCCAGGGCATCCTGCTGACCTCCGGTGGAGCATACATCCGCATTCAAGGCGGCAATATCGAGATTCACGCTCCTGGCAAGATAGACATCAAGGGGGCGCAGCATGCGTTCGCCGGCCCCACGGGTACCCCCTACGACCTGCCCGCGCTGCCGAAGGGCGACCTGCACAACAAGCTCGAGCTGAACCTCACGGACGACAGGCTGAAGCCCGTGCCCGGCGCGCCCTACAAGGTCGTCTTCGACAATGGCACAACCCTTACTGGCAAGCTGGATGCAAACGGGCACGCCGTGCTGCGCGACGTGCCCGACGGCACCGCAAAGGCCTTCTTCGGCGAAGATACGCGGCCATTCGTGCGGCAGCCCTTGCCGGCGGCGAAAGCGCTCGAGCAGGACGATGTGCTGAAGGAACTGCAGGCGGCCGGCCATCAGGGCATCACCGAGGAAAACCTCGCCAGTCTGCTTAACCAATTTTCCGGCCGTCCTGACCTCAAATGAACAACACCGACCAGCAAGCCATTGAAGACGCGGTCGAGCAGATTGGTCTGCAGATGGCCGTCAATGCGGTTCCGCTTTTTTATGTCGCGCAGAACATCTACGACACTTCGGAAAGCGTCTTGAACGTGTGGAATGCGCGCAATAGCGCCGACGAGATGACCCGCATCGAAACGGGCATCGACCTCGTGTTCGCGGTCGTGGGCTGGGTGCCCGTGGTCGGGGCCGGGGTCAAGCGGACCTTCCGGCTTGTCAACCACAAGTCCGAAATCTACGGGCCGCTGCTGTTCGATATTCTGCGGCTCGTGCTCCAGCGCGCGCACTGTCCGACCAGTCCCGAAGAACTGGTCGACAAACTCTTTGATGCATCTGGTCTGAAGAAGCTGCTGACCGAGTCTCGCGAGCACATCGAGAAGTCCTGGGTATACCGCGAGATGCCGCCGGCGGGACAGGCGACTTTCAGTCAGGCGCTTGGATTCGTCGAAACCAATTTACCTTTCTGGCTGACGCAGTTCGTCGAGCGCAAGCTGATGCACTGGCGGAAGAGGCAACCCAACTCGTCGGCGGAGGGCTCGGTCGCTCTGCGCAAAGAGACCGAGAAACCGGGGAAGGTGGGTGTCGAGTCGGAGCAGGGCCACAACCGGTCGACCTCCACGCCGTCGACGGGCGTGGTGAATGCCAAACTGGCCGTCACCGACATTACGAATAAACTCACAGGGCTGCTCGGCGAGCACATCGCCGACTATTACTGCTACGAGCACATGAAGTGGGGCTCGGGGTGGACAAAGCATGACCAGGGCGCACTCGGCCGTTGGTCGAAGAAGCCGGATACCATGGTTCCCGGCAAGCTGAACGAAGGAGGGCAGCTCAACAAGCTCTTTGCTCCGAAGGCCCACGGGCAGGGTATAGACGGAGTCTGGCGCGCGACGCCGATGAACAATCACGGGAAGCCCTTTGCGATTGTCGAAGCCAAGTCATCGAGGGTAAGGACGGCGCCAAAGAACAAGGACGACAAGCCGAGCATGGTCTCGAAGCTTGGCGAGGCGACGCGAGTAGTCGACAAGGTGCTTCCTCGACCCGAAGAATTGCTGGAGCCGCCCCTCGACGATGACGGCGCCACACCCGCTCCGCCCAAAGCCGGCGGCAAGAAGGGAGGCGGTCGAAAAGGGCCGTCGAAAACTGGGCCGACTCCCTCTTCGGGAGCCGAACCCGCGCCTCCAGCCACGGATGGAAAGGCCGATGGGAAGACACCGTCAAAGGGCAAGAAAATTGCGCAAATGACCGACGTGTGGGTGAATCAGAGCCTGGACGCCGCTGTTGGCCCGCCCATGTCGAACACCATTCTCTTGCAGGGCTATGCTCGGCACATTCTCTATGTGCCGTTTTACCTGCCGAGTGCAATTCAGCACGAAGAGGCGCTGCTGACGGGTAAAGAGCACGACCACCCGAACCACGAAATTCCCCTACACTACACGGAATTGGAAGTCGCTGAAGCCGCTAAGGAAAAGCAGCGTCGATTGGACGCGAAATATGGAAGGGCGTAAGGAATGGATGATTTTTCGACTCGCAGACGTCAACGGTTCATCAGCGAGCAATACTTCAAATGGCTTTCGGATTTCCTCGCCGGCTCCATCGACACGTGGTCAAAAAATTTGCCAGCCAATGGAACGGAAAATTCGAAGCGTGCAATTGCGGCGTCGCGCCGGGCCGATAACCGCTTTGAGCTGCTGCTGCTTCGATACACGGCGGGCGAGCCTATTGCACCGCTGCGCAGTGAGCTTGACCACATACTGGCCGACTACGAGGAGTACGCCAAGTTCCAGAGCCTGGAGTTCGAGAGCCCGAACTGGCCACCCTTTCTTCTCGGAGAACTCAAGGATTATGAGCGCGCGATGCAGCTCATCGGGCTTTGCTACCTGCTGCACAGGCGAGACCTGCTGCCTCGCATCGCCGCATTAGAGGACCCGTCCTATCGGGCCCAAGACACGCTGTATGAAGACCTCCTGGCCTACAGTCTCGAAGGTCGAACCGATGTTGATGACTGGTTCCATGAGTCCTATCGAGATTGTATCAACAGCGTGTACGGGGACTCAGATGAGGAGAGCCTGACCGACCTCAATTCCTACCTCGATAACTGGTACTCGTCCATGAGTGGCCTCGACTGGCACGACAGCCACCTCGACCTCTCGGAGGAGCGCGGCCTCTATTTTGGCTACTGGGCCATCGAGGCCGCTGCTCTCGTCTACCTGCTCGAGCTGGATGACACGTCACTGCAGGAGCACATCATTTACCCGAAGGACCTCGTCGAATTTGCGCGGACCTTCAAAGAGCCTTCGAAGTCATCGGAAGTCGCCATGGGGCCTCAGACGGTGCGAACCGGGCAGACATGCCCAGAAACTGGCATCTGGAAGGCGCAGGGGCACAACGTCCCCGGCGTGATGGTGCAACAAGGCGAGCGCATGCCCGAGGTCTTCGCACCGGACAAGAGTGGTGCATATCGTCCGCAATCAGCACTTTGGGAGTTCGAACGCAAGGCTTGAGTAATGGACGAGTTTTCGCACCGACGCCGCCAACGCTTCATTAGCGAGCAGTATTTCAACTGGCTGTCGGCCGTTCAGGCCGACTCCATCGAGAAGTGGACGCACACGCTGCGTGCGAATGGCACCGAGGCGGTAAAACATGCAACGGCTGCCTGGTTGCGCGCTACCGCCCGTTTTGAGCTGATGATGCTTCGATACACGGCGGGAGAGCCCATCGCATCAATGCGGGAAGAGCTGGAAGATGTGGTGACCGCCTACGAAGAGTACGCGTCGCGTCAGCGGGTCGCCCGCAATGACCCGCAATGGCCGGCACTGCTGCTTACCGAGTTACCCGATTACGAACGAGGGATGCAGCTCATCGGTCTTTGCCACCTAATACATCGGGGTGACCTGCTGCCGCGCATCGCGGCCCTCGAGGACGGGTACTATCGCGGACAGGACACCCTGTTTGAGGACCTCCTTGCCTATGGCATGGAAGGACGGGTAGATGTCGACCAGTGGTATCACGAGTCGTACCGCGATTGCATCAACAGCATTTACGTCGACGGAGACGATGTAAGCATCGCCTATCTCAATGCGTACCTCGAAAACTGGTATGCCGCCATGGAGAAGGCTGGATGGCATGACACGCATCTCGACCTGTCTGAACGTGGCGGGGGGTATTTCGGGTATTGGGCAATTGAGGCAGCGGCGATAGCCTACCTTCGCGGGCTGGACGATGCACCGCTTCGGGAACATATTGTCTATCCGAAGGATTTGGTGGACTTCGCCAGAACCTTCGAAGAACTTCCGAAATCCACGCCAGTGCCTACTGGCCCGCAAGCTGTGCGAACGGGACGTCGGTAAGCAGCCTCGGCATTTGACGCATCGTAGCTCTCTTACTCGTGGTGTTGTGGGCTGCAGCCATACGTCACGCGTCAGCCGATGGTTCGGACAGCAAGTCGGTCATTCAGACACGCACGACGTCTCTTCGTGTGTTGCATTTTTCCATATCGGATGTTGGCTCGCGAAGAGCCGGAGAAAGAACTGGGACGCCATCTACTTTTCTCTGTACGTCCCAGAACCGCTTATCGAATTCTCGCCAAGCATCAAATAGGCGCAGACCGTCCAGCCCAACTATCCACGCCTCGAGGATGCGCCCGTCACGAGAGTTCGGACGACCGCCGATATAACATCTTTCGGCATGCCATTCGAATGATTTTCCGTCTTGCGTAACCTCAATCACGGCCTCGCCCGATGGATAAAACTTATCCGGCTCAGAGCTCCAGCGCCGCACAACCCAAAGTGTGTACCCCGAGGGCAACTCCTTGCCTATGGTGCCGCTAACGCGGCACGTCTCACCAACCTCGGCATGGTCCTTGGGGCTCACGATTCGCACGTTGTAGTCGTCTGCTCGGAGGCGAGCAGACATGGACGTCGACTGAAACGATAGGTCTGACTTCTCGTATACAGCACCGTGAAGCACCGCTTGCGCAGGTTCGTCCGGCAGTTCAATCGAATAAGTCACTATTGCAAGCCCCAAAAAACCGAACGCATAGAGGAAATGCAACCACGATTCTGCGGAAAAATCACCTTTGAGCAGGAAGTGGAGAATAGTAAGCCAAGCAAAGTGAGTGGATGCGGATGAGACCTCGTCCATTACGCTTGAAATAAGAACCAGTCTGCCATCCTGCGTGCTATCGGTTTTATTAATATTGGCGCGAACAAGATGATATGCGCCAACAACAAGAACAACACCAACACCAAGTGCAACGATTAAATGATAGTCTGCGAAAGCCTTAAGCTGCTCAATATCAAGAATATTGGAATCCCCAACAAGGATTTGGGATTTTGGCAATCGCCGCCTTAACAACCAAATCAATGCGCCCAGAGCACTCCAAATCATAAGAATATGCAAGCACCGTCCTTTTGCATACGATTTTATTTTTTCTGCCAGTATTGTTCTCACTTGCTGCTCGTAGTAGTTAAATGTTATGCCGAAGGCCATCTCCCGGAGCAGGACTTCGGCCCCCGCCGAGTCGAATTTTCATTCTTACTCGTATGTCGCTCCGCACACAGCACTTGCTGTAGCCCGTCGACACCGCCGGAGCCCTAGCAAGCCGCGCGTCACGTTCGCTCGCGGAGAATGGCGCGCGACCGCCAAGCATTAAAGGGTGTAACTGGTTAGGTTAGGCTGCTCGTATATTTCCCGAAAAACTGTTCAGGTAGCAACCCGAACGCGGCCATTTCTGCGTGGACCCATTGCGGGTTCACAACGATTGGCCCTTGTTGTGCCGCCTTTATAGTCAACTGATGAAAAGCAGCAGCTAGGGCACGGCATCCCTCCTGAGTAAGGACTCTCGTACCCTCAGGGTACAGCGTTCCGTTATCGACCCTCGTTACTCGTGCCGCCACGACTGGCCTTCTCCTCGCAGAATGCGCTGGGTACGTTTCCTCTACCCATTGCATGCTGTGATGCATTTGCTCCGCGTCGCTTCTGTGCAACGAATCCTCGTTGCCGTTCTTCGCTTCAATCACAAAAACGTCGCCCCCCCAGAACCAGAGGTTATCCGGCCCAACGCGGTAGCTCTCGTCCGGCCGTGACGATTCGGCTCCCAGCGCCTCACCCAACACCAACAGTGCGGCCTCGAGCTGCTTTGGTTTCACGCCGTAGTCCAACGAGTCATGAATGCGCTTAGCTTCTATCACTGCTGCGTTCAGGTTCGCGAACTGCTGAAGCCAAGACACTACCCGTTGTGCGGCTGGTAAAGCATTGACCGTGAGAACCCGTTTCACGTGAGTAGGCGGAGCGGGAAGCGAAATGTTTTTTGCCTTTGCTGACTGCTGTAGCGCCATCGCTGCGGGGCGGTCGAATTGGTACAACAAGCGAGCGAGGCGTTGCTGATGGATGCCCCTGTCCTCGTCATCCAATTGAACAGTATTCAAGGCTGCTTCATAACCTTTGCAGGCCTCGACGGGCTGGTTCTGTGATGCACGAACGTATGCCTCCCGTTCCGCTGTCGCGAGTGAAATCGCGCTCGCGTCAACAGCGCGACTGAGTCTTGCCGGCGCTCGGACCTTCTGGTTGTAGTACTCCTTCCATCCCTCGTCACGGTTTAAACACTGGTCGATTAGCTGCCGAACTGCGAGGGCGGGTTGTGTGCCGGCCCCCTTCAAATGTCGCGCGAGTTCCTCTGATAACGCAATTTGGCTCCTGGAATCATCGGTGAGGGCCCTCTGAACGTCTTGGCGGCCCATAAACGTCGAAAGGTCTGCCCCGGCAAGGATAACCACGGCATAGTCCTTATGTGACCGGACAGCGCGCCCCATGCCCTGTTCAATACGGTACACGGTCCGGTTCCGCGTGCCGCAGGCCGCCCCCGTCATAGCATCGTCACGCGTGTCCGTCAAAGACTGTCCAAACGGCTGCCCGTCAATGATTAGGACGCGACACGCGTCGTCAGGAAGGTCTACCCCATCAAAGCGTTGAGCGAAAACGGCGAAGCGCACTCCTGAAGCTGGGTCCTGCAGCAAGCGAACACCCTCGGCAAACGCGTCACCTGCGAAATACCGTGCTCCCACAGCGACCCAATCCGCCGCCTGCTGCTCGCTCGAGGTCAACACTACGACATTGTTCGTGCGCGCCAGCTCAGCCGCCAAGCGCACCACAAATCCCCTGTCGAGTTGATGGTCAACGAGCGATGGAGCAATAACCATTCGCTCGCCAAGCCCCCGGTCGGTGGTAGGGCAAATTGGCGAGTTCGCGGCATCTTGGGAGACGCCGAGCTCGCGAACTAGGACAGCATCGTCCGCCAGAGTCGCAGACATGAAAAGCCGATGCTTCGCCTTAGCGAACGCTCGCACGTTCTGCACAGGTGGCATCTCCGGCGCCACCTCGGCGACCTCGTTGCTCAATATGCAACGGCACAACCGGAGGTTTTCACGTAGATAGGGCCATACAAAGCGAAATTCATCGTCGTCGGCTCGGGGGTTCAACGCCGCAAGGATGGCGTCATGGCTGTCGGACCATATCCAATGGGGGACCTCAAATACCGCTTTAAAGTTAGTCGTGAGGTCCATCCAGATGGCTGGATTAAATTGCTTGCACGCGGGCTCGAGAATGCGCATGACATCACTAAGCGCGCTGCCACACAGATGCAGAGTCATGGCGCTCCGAACGCTTTCGACTCCTGCATGTGCGTCGTCAAGAACCAGTGCATTGGGAACGATGTTGACGTCAGCTCGTTGGAAGGTCGACTTCGCATTGAATAGCTTTTCATATGTGCAAACAAGGATAGCCTCGCCTCGAGTGCATGCTGGATTGGGATACGTCTCGCCGCCCCAATAACCGTGAGCCTCAATTCCTAGTTTTTTCGCCTCTCCAAGAACCTGCTCCATCAATTGAACTGTAGGGCAGAGATATACCGACACCTCCTTGGACATGCGCATGTGCCCATAGAGATAGAGCAGACCGATGGTGGTCTTTCCCGCACCTGTACTTATTTTGAGAACCGAGTCCGTGTCGGCATACCGCTTGGTAAGCTCAGTCATGGCCTCCAATTGTGCTGGTCGCAGTTCGGTGTGGGTTCCACGAGCATCGAGCGCCGAGAAGAAACGGACCAAATCATAGATAGGCTGCTCTGGCTTGGTCGTCAACAAGCTTTTGAAATCAATCACTTTTCCATTCCTTTCATTGAATATATGAACTTTTGTCGAAGCTAGACGGAAAGCGAGATTGTTATCCGCTGTGCCAGCCCTCAGGTGGTTTGCTCATCATCAAGTAGGGAGAACTGCCATTCCACGTGCTGGGCGAGACCAGCCAAATCGGGAAACATGGTGCCCGCGTTCACCCCGCAGCGGTCCAGGTCACACCGCATTTGTGAAAATGCGTCACTAGGAATCCGCACCTTCTTTAACTGACGCGCATATTGACCATGCTTCTCCAAGGGGATGAAACGTTCATCCGTCTCGCGAAAGTGATGCACTGTGAACCGTCCGGACTGGACGCGCAGCCTCATATTCGAGTGCCGGGGCAGAAACACTCGTGTCCTTCCTAAAGAGAATGGAGATTCTTCAGATGCCGAATCGACGTAGTCCTCTTTCGAGGGATTGAATATCCAGACTACGCCCGGCTTGCCCCTATCTGGGGCTCTCTGAACTGCGAACCACAACGCCAGCAAAGGATTCTCAGTCCAATCTAGCAGGCGCGTCGCCATGCCGTGATGCTGGGCCGTCGCAAGCCAGTCCCAACTCGTATGCTCGTTCGTCACGAAGATGCACCCTTGACGTGCGAACTGCTGCAACATCGACGTTTCGATTTCTCGAAAGCCGCCCTTCAGGCGACCATCGTTATAAAGCCGTGCCAGCTTCGGAAGCAACGGCAAATCGGTGCGTTGGCCTCGAAACAGGGCAGGAGGCATCGCATCACTGTCCGCGATTCTGTTGACGAGTTCCATGTACTCGTGGAGACTCGAGACATCCCAGCTCTCAATTGTTGCGCCCGACTTCAAGCTCTTGCGCTTGCCCATCTACATCCCCGTATTTGGTGGCTAACCCCGACATGTGCATGCGGACAAAACGTCAGTAAGACGTGATGTATTCCGTCGACCTTATACGCCCGCAGCCAAGCGACCGGTCGCGGCGCAATACCGTTGGCATACGTGCTCAGGGGCGTCTACTTCTTCTGCTTTTTGAGGAGTTCTTTGATGCTCTCGACGCCTTCGCGCTTTCTGACGGTGCCCCAGGTCGCGTCGGCGCGATAGCCTTTCGCGAAGTCGTCGCCGTACTCCTTCCTCAGCGTGCCGATTTTCGTATCCGCCCGCTTTTCGCGAATCTGGCCGTTTCCGTCCCGCATACGGTCGTCCAACCCTTTGGGGAAGTGTCTTTGCGCCATGGTCACCTCACGCTATCTATGCCGCCTCGGTCCGACACTTCGCTTCTGAAGTACGGAAGACGAGCACTCACTGCTTTCTTTCTAAAAAGCCCGTGCCAACAATACCGCAACTGCTCTCTGTCCGGGTGAGGTCGTCTGCAAAAAAATGGCACCGAAGACTGCTGGATTTCGCCGTAGCGATGCAAGTTGCATCCCTCCATCCTGTCAACATTGGCAGGTCGACATAAACTTTTCACAACGTCGGCCGTAACTGCGATTGGCGGTATAGTTTGCACACTGACATGCTATGCCTGATGCGGGAATTCCAGCGCTCGATGATTGACCGCAGAAAGCAAATTGTCAGGTTGGGCCGTACCAAACAGAGTCAATTTCCATGTTTCAGCGACCCTTCATTATTTGGTGAGCAACTCGCTGATAGGTGGGGAAACTTCGCCATGCAGGACCGGGGATATCGTGCGACTACTATCCGATGACAACGACCAGGGTCGTGGGTTGCAGATGACAGTGAGGCTCCCGCGAATTTACGCAATCAGGACCTTCAAGGACAAGAATCCCATCAGGCAACTGGTTGAACCGGAGCGCGATGTCTCTGCGTCTGTCGTGAAATACACCACGGATGGTGCGGCCGGATGGGAGGTAACTCCACGCGACGGTGGATGCGTCATCCAAGTTCTAAACAAGGAACCTAGTAACAGGCCGACCGTGGCCGACGCGGCAATTCTTAAGCTGGCGGCACCGCAGTTTGTCGAGGACACGTTCGATGTCCGGGCTGGGAGGTGGCTTCAGCACGTCGCGATGGAACGTGCGTCACAAGCGGCCGACGGAGGGGGCGCCACGCGTGCAGTGGCTTCATGGCGTGACGCCTTCTCGTACGTTCGCGAGAACCAAGAGAATGGCGTAATCGGCCTCAGGCTTCCGCAGGAGGGCGCTCTTCACGCGATACACGCGCATTGGTCGACGAGCGACGGCGTTGCGTCAATCGTGATGCCCACGGGAACAGGAAAAACTGAGGTCATGCTCGCGACGCTCGTTTCGGCGTCATGCACAAGGCTGCTCGTCGTCGTGCCAACGGATGCATTGCGCAGCCAGGTAGCCGACAAGTTTCTTACCCTGGGGGTGCTGAAGCTCCCTAACAGCAGGGTACTCGCTTCCAGCGCGCAATATCCCGTAGTTGGCATCCTCGAACATGCGCCAAAGACGGTCGAAGCCGCGCAGTCTTTCTTTGAAGCCTGTAACGTCGTTGTAACTACTAGCCACATCGCGGGCCGATGCGAGCCTGCCGTTCAAGTGTGCATGGCAGAACTCTGCAGCCACCTATTCATTGATGAGGCGCACCATGTCGAAGCGCCTACGTGGAAAGCGTTTAAGGCCAATTTTTCCACGCGGCGCGTACTGCAGTTTACGGCTACGCCTTTCCGCGAAGACGACCATCCCATCGATGGAAAAATCATCTACGCATATCCGCTGCGGAAAGCGCAAGATGAAGGCTACTTCCGGCCAATCCGATTCTCATCTGTTTTTGAGTTCGACTCCGGGCTAGCCGACAGGAAGATTGCGGAAAAGGTCGTCGCCGAACTGGATTCCGATGCAACGGGTAAGCACGTTGCGATGGCCCGCGTCGGCTCGATAGACCGCGCACTTGAGGTCCATGCACTCTATGCCAGCATCGGGCGTTTCAGTCCGGTCGTCTTGCACAGCAGACTGGGCCAGCATGAACGACGGGAATCTTTACAGAAGCTGAGAACCGGTACGTCGCGAATCGTCGTCTGTGTCGATATGCTTGGCGAAGGCTTCGACATGCCCGAGCTAAAGATTGCAGCGTTTCACGATGTTCGCAAGAGTTTATCCGTTACCTTGCAATTGGCGGGCAGATTCACGCGAGTGCGGAGTGATGTCGGGAACGCCACGTTCATCGCCAACACGGCGGATGTCGAGGTCCAGGCGGAACTCAGGAAGTTGTACACGCAAGACCCAGATTGGAATACATTGCTTCCGCAACTCAGCGAGACAGCCATCGCTGGCGAAGTAGCAACCCAGGAATTTTTGAGCGGATTTGGCAATTTTCCTGCCGAGATTCCGCTTCAGGAATTGAAGCCCGCCGCCAGTATGGTCGTCTACCGAACGCGCTGCTCTGTCTGGTCGCCCGAGAAATTCGGGAAGGGGCTGTATGCCGTTCGACCAGCCGACCAGGTCCACCACTCCATCAACCACGACGCACGTGTTTTGGTTGTCGTAAGCGGAAGCCAGCTACCGGTAGCATGGACTGACGTCGAATCAATACGGGATTGGGGCTGGGAGCTGTTTGTGGCAGCTTGGGACGCTGAGCAATCGCTGCTATTCATCCACGGTTCGGGTAAGAACGGAGAGTATAGGTCGCTCGCGAAGGCGTTGTGCGGCGAGGACGTCGAACTCGTCACAGACCCCGTCCTTTACCGCTGCTTCCACGGTGTCACCCGCTTGCTCCTCACGAACTTGGGGCTGAATGAGCAGTTCGGTCGACAGGTCCGCTTCACCGGCCGGATGGGCGCCGACGTAGCCAGCCGTCTTCCTGATGCTGCAAAGCAAAACGCCCGAAAAGCGGTGATATCGGGGATGGGGTACGAAAATGGAGCGACGGTTACTATCGGAGCAGCAAAGCGCGGCCGAGTATGGTCTTTTCAGCGACTACGTCTTGATGCCTTCGTGCGATGGTGCAAGCACGTAGGAGCAAAAATTATAGACGATAGCATTGACCCCGAGGCGGTGCTAAATGGGACACTCGTCCCGGAGATAGCGGCATCGCGTCCGCCGGTCATGCCGATTGCCGTCGACTGGCCCGAGGTGATTTATACGGAGCGTGAGTCCGTGCTGGGAGTCAAACTGGACGGCAGTGCGACCGAGCTGGAGTTCTACCGAGTAAGCATAGACGTCGACTCGCCCACGCTGGACGGGCCACTACGTTTCCGAGTGCTGGGCGAGTCCAGCGAAGCGACGTTCGAGCTGAGACTATCGGCTGATGACCAGACCATCGCCGACTATCGTTTCGTCGAAATCAGCAAAAGGAGCTCGTTAAAGCGAAACAGCGCGGAACGAGGCATGGTCGAATTCTTCGACGAGCATCCACCCGTGTTCTGGTTTGCTGATGGCTCGTCTCTCGAAGGCAATCAGTTGGTGAGGCTGCGCTCGACCATTGCTCCTTTCAACCGAGAGCGAATCCAAGCGTGGGATTGGTCGTCGACCGACATTCGCAAGGAGTCGCAAGGGGTAACCCGCGAAGCGGACTCCATTCAGTATCGGGTCATAGAAAAGTTGCGCTCCGACGGGATGTATCAAATTATTTTCGACGATGACGGCGCGGGTGAGTCCGCAGACGTTGTTACCGCGACGATGAAAGAGGAGAACGGGCGGCCCATCATCGAAGTCGAGTTTTATCACTGTAAATACGCGGGCGATGCGACACCTCGAGCGCAAGTGGACGACCTCTATGAGGTTTGCGGTCAAGCGCAAAAGAGCATCGCTTGGCTGCACGGCCAACTGCGACGTACCGACCTATTCCTCCATTGGCTGAGACGTGAGCCCAAGGTCAGACGTGGGATACACGCCACCCGATATCAGCATGGGACGCGCGATACGCTAATCGCAATGAAAGAGGCTAGTCGTATGGCAGAGCTGAAGCTCCGAATCTTCATCGTGCAGCCTGGACTTTCTAAAGAACGCGCTAGCGACGCTCAGCTTGCCCTGCTCAGCGTGACCGAGAACTACCTTCTGGAGACCTACGGTGTACCGTTCGGCGTCGTCGGTAGCGCATAGCAAGAATCACCGAAAGCGCCGTGTCTATCGTGTCGTGGCGCTAGCCGCCGCCCGTCTGCGGCTTTCGAGATTCATTCGCGCGACGTTCGAGAAAATGCAACATAGTTCCTGAGATGAACGGTCGACCCGCACAGGGGTTCAGTCCGGCTAGCACCACAGCAAAGAGAAAAAATATGAAGAGTCAATTCATTGAGCTCAATCGAGGATTCGAGGCATTCCGGGCCGATGAGCCTGACGATGTGGTTGTGTACCGAAGTTACGCTCTGAACCGTACCGGGACCTGGGGCTGGCTTACATGGGAAGACCTCCTAAAACATCGGCTCGTAATTGTGCTCGGTGAACCGGGAAGTGGAAAGTCAGAAGAACTCAAAGCGCAGCGTCAGAAGCGCGCCGAAAGCTTTCTTCTTGGCTTGGAAAGGCTTGTGAATGAGCCTGTGGCGCACATTCTTTCCGAAGACGAGATGGAGCGGTTTCGCCGGTGGCAACGTGGCGATGGCGATGCATTGTTCTTGCTCGACGCGGTGGACGAGTCAAAGCTCCGGCACGACGACGACTTTGCGTACGCCATTGAGCGTCTTAGCAAAGAAATCGGCCCCGCTCTATCGCGGTGTCGATTTGTTGTTACCTCGCGCGTCAGTGAGTGGCGAGCCGAGACGGACCTGCGCATTGTGATGGAAAGGTTGCTCGCCAAGCCGCCCGAACTCAAGCTCGACAGCGACCAGGGTGCGGACGCCGAATCTCAGACCGTCGACATCGCTCATTCAGCACCCAATGAGCCCGCTGTTGTTGTCGCTGTCTTGCAATCGCTGACGCCATCTCAGGTGAGGCTCTTTGTGGAGCAACGTGGCGCGCCAGATGGCGCTGAATTCCTGGCGGCCTTACAGAAGAGCAACACCTTTGCATTCGCGGGGCGCCCGCTGGACGTCACACATTTATATAGTTACTGGAAGGAGAACCGGCAATTAAATAGCTTGACCGGTGTTGTCGAATTTATGGTGAACAAGCTGCTTGCGGAGGTCGCATCAAAAGAGAAGCTTGACCCGTTGCAACCAGCGGCCGCGCGAGAAGGCGCCGAGTATTTGGCCGCTGCTGCACTCCTATGCAAGAACCTCAAGTTCAGCATTCCGGACGAGGGACACTTTGTCGACGACGTACGCCTTTCGCCCGAGATGGTTCTGCCCGAAACCTGGAAACCAGAAGAGAGACGAGCGCTAATGAACCGAGCGCTCTTTGACTCGGCAAGTCGTGGGGCTCTCGCATTTCACCACCGCTCGCACATCGAGTACCTCACAGCTCGGTGGGTCGAGCGCGTGATGGCTCACAACTGCAGTTTCGAGGCAATGACGGACCTGCTGTTTGCCGAAGTTGACGGCAAGACGACGCTTCGTGCGTCCCTTGCTCCTGTCGTGGCCTGGCTAGTGACAGAGGGGCTGGAGCCGTGGCGACTACGTTTGGCCGAGCTTATTCTTCAGGTCGCTCCGGAGATACATCTTCAGCATGGGGACCCAGCGGCCCTTCCGCTTTCCTATCGACGCCAGGCCTTAGCTCATATAGCCCGTAAATACGAAGACCGAAAGCATCTCGGTATCCACGTTAGTCCCGACGCATTGTCCAGACTGGCTGACGCCGGCCTTGCCGACGACATCAACGCTTACCTTTCCGACGACAGAACGTCCGATGACCTTAAAAGTGACCTTCTGATGGTGGTATGGGAAGGAGGGCTTGTCGACTGTGTACCCACCGCTCTAGAGCTTTTCTCAAGGCCATCGACGACCGCTACTATCCGCAGCTACTGCGCGTTGGCCGTTCGATTTTCGGGAACGGCCGACCATCAGCAAGCTCTTGGCCGACTCGCGCTGAGGACCGACGGTTTATCGAATGCAGCCATCGGCCACATATTCGAGAGCCTGTATCCGCACAACATCTCCGTCGATGGGGCACTGGGCATCCTTCAGAAGGCGAACAACGTTGACCGCTATAACACTGACCTGCAGAACATGGTCGGCCGACACCTGACCGAATCCATTCGGCCGAACGACGCCGTGCCATTCCTCCAGGGTTGCCTTTCGATGATTCGAAAGCCTCCGCTTACGGAAAGGACGCAGATATCGACCGAATATCACTGGGTAATGCCGCTGATTCCGTTGTGTCTGGCCAGTGCGCTCAAAAACTGGTGTGACAGTCACGAGGCGACGGACACAGTATTGGACTCCATATTGCTCATCGACGATTGGCTCCTGAACGGCCATCTTGAGTCCATCCCGAAGGTCGACTACCTCGGGATGCTCCGCCAACAGCTTAAATTCGAATATGGTCTGCGACGAGCTCTTTTTTGGCGACGATTCGACCTGCTAGAACGCCCGATTCGACTCGAGATGCTCCCTCTGTATAGGCTCAACCCATACAATGGACTCGCCCCGTTGCACGCTGGAGATGTCGATTGGCTGTTGGCGGACGTCGAGCAAAAGGAGGACCCGGAAGCTCAGGTCATCGCGATGACGTTGTTGCTCCAAGTACTGCGGGAAAGCAACATATCAAAACTTCGATTGGCTATCAGACTACGTCGCGTGCTGGCTGCGCCACTCTTGCGCGCCATTTTTATGCGGCATCTTTGGGGTAGTCTTAGTTTCCCCGTGACCTGGCGATGGCACAAACACTTCAAATATAAGCTCTTGCAACGCTGGTGGTGGAGCTCGCGACGGCGCGCCGCGATGAACGTCTACTACACGACACGGAACCGTGTCTGGCTTTTGACTCACTTGTCTGCCATACGTGCCGGCGCACATCCCTTCGTTTTGGCTAGAATGACCGACGTCATGAGGTCCGACGGCGGCACGCGGTTCAGCGCTGCTAACTGGGATAGCGTAAGTTCCAAGTGGGGCAAAACGATAGCCTCCAACGTTGCGGTGGGTTGTACAAATGTCTGGCGGCAATACATGCCGCAGTATCCCCATGAGCGAGCTGAACGAAATTCGATAGACCAACGGGTCATCGTTGGCCTGATAGGCTTGCAGACATTGTGGATGCGCGGTCAACTGAACTTCGCATTGCTCGACGCGCATGACGTGGAGCGTGTAGTTCGGTACGCGTGCGGCGAGCTAAATGGTCTCCCGGAATGGTTCGTCGAACTGTCGAATAGCCGACCGGTGCAGGTGCAAAACGCGCTGGCGGAGCCAATCGCATGCGAGTTTCGCTACCCAGAAACGCTGGAGCACGTTAGCGATGTGGTCGCGAAACTCGGAGCCGCGCCTATTGCAACCGTAGCCGCAACTTCCGCGCTGTTACAGGCATTGGATGCCGGTGACCCACAGAATGCAGGGGTGCTTGACCAAGTCTTCTCAGCGTTACTTCGAGCCCCTGACATCGAATGCTCATCTGTCCGGACTCTCGCCCCCAAGCGAGTATGTTCGTACAAGGTCGGCCATCGCGGATGGGCTCTTTGGATGACCACCTGGTTAAATGTCGACGCACCAAATGCTCTCGTGTACTTGCAATCGGCACTGCACACGGAGCCACCAGAAGGCGCCGACAGTGCCATGGAAACCCTGTGCTCTCATTTGTCGGGCCAGCCTGGAAGGGGTTCTGGCTCAGTGCGTCGCCCGTTCCTTGAGCCCAAGTCACTTAGGATATTGATGCCACTGGTGTACGCCCATATCAGACCTGAGAATGACATTGACCGAACCAACCACGGCGTTTATTCACCTATAGCAAGAGACAACGCCCAAGACTTTCGAGAAAGATTGTGGGAAGCGCTACGCTCGGACGAAAGCGGCGAAGCTGATACCGTTCTCCGCTCCTTCGGCGAAGAGGAGCGCTTTCGAAACCAGCGGGACAGGATTCTTTCCATCTTGGACGAACGACAAGGGAAGCTTGCTGACCCAACTGCTTGGAAGGCCCAAGACGTCAGGACGTTTGCAGAGTTTTTCCGTCACGAGCCGCGCTCCGACTATCAGCTTTATCGCCTCGTGTCTCGACTGATAGGGAACGTCAAGGGCGAGGTGGAGAAGTCGGAGAACGCCACGAATCGAAAGCAAGTGCGAGACGGCGACCTCGAAGAAGATTTTCAGGGCTTTCTTGCGCGCAAAATCGACGAGCAATCGATGAAGTGGTTCTCGACCACGCGGGAGAGCGAAGTCGACCTTGGCCAGCGTCCCGACATTCGCGTTGAACGGACGGGCATGAATGCTTTACCCATAGAAGTCAAGCTCGCTAACCTGAGACATTGGACCGTCGCCAAGTTGCTAGAGGGGCTCGAAAACCAGTTGGTTGGACAATATCTCAGACCCACGCGAGTCGGTTTCGGAATCTATGTTGTCGGTACCACGTCGCCTAGCCGACGATGGCAGCTACATGACGGTCGCTACATTGACTTTAACGAACTGGTGTCCGTGCTCCAGAGCCGTGCGTCGGAACTGGTGACTGAGCGCTCCAACCAAGTTCACGGACTTGAGGTGGTTGGAATCGACTTTTCCGACCCGCGTGATGTTGCAATCGAAGCAGTAGCGCCTGCGGACTCTGGTGTTGCGCGTCGCAGAGGGAGGCGACAGCCGAGTGCGGACTGAGCGAAGCGTGCGCTTCGCCAAGACTTGCCTTTTACATCGACCGCGCATCGAACGAACGTTTAGAAAGCGACTACTTCATGCTCAATGAACACTTCTGCAGGTCAGCATTCATGGTTCGTACGCGCAAAAGCGCTGCATGCGCCTTGGCTTCTAGCTTTGCTTTCTCCGCGTCGGGAGCGGTACCACCTGTGATATCGAGGCTCCTCGAAAGAAGGAAGGACTTGAGTGCTGGCTTGTCGGGGTCGACCGTAACGTCGGCATTTGTGCTCAAAGTCTCCAGCTTGGTGATATAGGCTTTCCAGTCGTTCTCTGAACCGGCAGATGGTTTGGAGGCTGTTTCAAGCGCATCAAGCAAGCGCCGATTGACAGCGTTCGCTCGCATCACCACCAGCTTTTTGCCATTGATGGCTTGAACGCGGTCGTCATCCTTGTCGGCGGTGGCGCTCACGAGTTCCAGGTCATCATCTGTTACGGAATACGACGCCATCATGACGCAATCGATGTTATCTGCCGCGTTGCGATAAGAAGTCGCCTGACTGTCCAGTTGGTAATGTTGATTGACGGCAAAGCCAGCACCGCCAACACCAGCGCCAGCCAGAATCAGCGCGGTTTTCTGATAGATAGCGCCGAATGTTGCCGCAAGGGCGCCGAGGAATGTCACAGAGGAGACGGCGGCGTCCTGGCGCTTCACAAGACCCGCTGCTTCCAGCAGCTCCGTTTGATACTTGACCATGTTTGACTGTATGTCGGCCAGGGTACTGCTGGCCGTAATGTTGTATTGGGAAGCGAATGGCCTTTGTGCCGGAATATTTCTGAATGCGTTCGGGTTCATGCCCGACTCATCAATCGACTGGGAACTGACGCAGGCACCCAGTAGGCTCGTGGTTGTGCAAATTGCCCAACACTTCAATCCCCGTAACAACATGGCATCCCCTTTTTACGCGCTTTTTTGTCAAACAACAGGCTGCATAAAAGGCGTCTCATTGTCAATCATTTCAATGTAGGGAATACCAGGAACTATCGCCGAATTGGATTGAAACCGTGAGGTGCGTTGACTATTCTTCTTTCGATAACAATGACCGGGGTGTGTGATGACATCAAGAAAGACGCGCTGGATGGCCCGGCAGTTGCCGGTATGGCTGACCTGCGGCGTAGTGAGCTGCACTTCGGTTGACATCTCACAGAGGAAAGACACCACAGTCGATAACAGCCTCGTCAGAATAGAAGATGGCGACACCTATCTAGCGGCTGAGCCGCCCTACATCGGGGTCGCCATCTCTGGTGGAGGTAACCGTTCCGCCATCTATGCGGCCTATGTTATGGAGTTGCTTTCAACATTGCCCGTTCGAACGAATGCGCAAGGAAAAACCGATAGCTTTATGGACACGGTCCAGTACATCTCCAGTGTCTCGGGCGGCGGCTTTGCAGCCTCCTATTATGCCGTGCACAAGCAGGGCTATCCTGTCAGCGGGCCGTCATGGGACGATAACAAAAAGCATTTTTTTGAATCGTTCCATCGGTCTATGAATAAGGATTGGGAAAGCGCCCTGGCCTGGCGCCTAATTGGCTCGGCGCTCATACAATCACCTGCCGGAGCCTTGGACAAAAAACTCAACGAAGACTTTCTGCAGGGTAAAACGTTCGCCGATTTGGAGGCCCTCGAAAAGACAGGAAAATCTCCTGTCATCATCTTCAACAGTACCCATTACGATACCGGGCGAAGGTTCGTCATGACGAATCTGCCGACGCAGGCGTTTGCACTTCCTGTGGATACACTCGTTGCGAGCTTGGCAAAACTTAATTACGTGCAGGCGTCTCAGCCGGGTAAGCTGTCCACTCTGGCCTATCAACAAGAACTGACGAGCGTGCATTCTCTGGCATTGCAGACCTACGAGGCCACTTACACCACGTCAAAAGACGAACCTCGCAACAACTTGGTTCCAGACGGCTTCGATGCATTGAAGGGGCCCGGGTCGATTGCTCTCGAGTACAAGAGCATGCCAATCTCTCGCGCGGTTGCGGCTTCGGGAGCGTTCCCTATGGTTGGGCCGCTTTCGCTCACGGTGAGAGGCCTCGATGGCACAGCGCTTCCCGAGTACACGTACACGCATCTGATTGATGGAGGGGTCACCGACAATAGCGGTGTCGAGTCCTTGGCTCAACTGTTCTTGCGTGAACTTGAGCATCGCTCAAAAGCGCATGCGTTGGTAGTAATGATTGATGCATCTCTCCCATTTCGCGAAGATAGCCCGTCGTTCAAGAACAAGACCGAACCCTTGGCCATATTACTATCGGACCCTGCACGCCTGAGCGACGAGCAAGGAGAACGGGCAGACTTTTATCGTAATGTCCTCTGGGGCCTCGCTGGCGGAAACGCGGACATGACCCCGGGCACTGAGAATAATTCTGTCAGCCGGACGAAAATTATTGTCATGCGACACACAGACCTATTTGACCCACGCGAGGCTAAGGGGCTCGGGATATTGCTGAATCGGCATGCACTCGGAAAGAACCAGACAATACAACTACGCGGATGCCCCGCATACTCACGAGACGAAGCGCGCAAGTTTGTGGCCGGAATTCCTACTCGATATGCTCTAGGTCAATGTGAAGAGTCCTGGCTGAGGTTGGCGGCCTGCTCATCGGTACTGAAAAATGCCGCCGCCATCGCAAACTTCTACGAAATGGATAAGGGCACCACTTTGCACCACTTGGAGCCGGACGGCGAGGTCGAGGCCCGAGCAAGCGCGCTTTGCCCCGAGTTGCGCTGACTCCGCAGGTTTGTCGTGAAGAACGTGACCGTGCCTTTCCAGGTATTGTGTACGTCGCTGGTACCGCGCTGGGTCACAACACGGTAATCAGGCCGGTGGCGCTCGCATGCAGGAGGACAATGTCGACCTCTCGATACGCGTTCCCGTTGCTGCTAGTAAGTGGCTCAATCGATTTCGCGAGGGTCCGCGCCGCGTGAACAACGCGCGCCGGTCCGTATGGCGATGCAAGATAGTTGCGGGTTTTTTTACACGCCGCCTCGCTGTCGCGCAGTTCGCTGAAGAACGCGAGCGTGCGCGTCACATGGATGTCGGGCTTAACCACGTCAAATCCCGCATCGACAAGGGCGTGGAACACCGTCGTTTGCCCCCACCCGAGACCAAGCGCACGACGTAAGGGAGCTATCGCGTCATACAATTTTTCAGCTGTCTCGCAGTTCTCAAGTTTGATGTCGATGAGGTTCCCCGTCTCGCCGACTTCGTCTACACGCTGACGCAACCAGTACGCCGAAGTCCTCATGGCGTGCAGCCGCGACACCGATACGCGTGGCGCACCCATCTGTTTCAATCTTGCATTGAGGTCAGCAACCCGTGCCGAGTTGTACGTGTAGCACGAGTTCGACCGCCATCCCTTTTTCGCGATTGGCCTGTATCGAATTTCCCAATCGGGCGAAAGGAAGTCTTCCATCGTGGGGAAGAGTTCACTGTCCCAAGCCTTCGTGTACTGAGCCGCCGCTGCCAGCTTTGTGCACGAAAACAAGGGCTTTGAACCGAACGCGGCCCAGACTGACCCGACGTCGAGGGGCGCCTTTGGTACCGAGGAGACTGCTCGTGCCAGTTCACACCTCACGTCCGGGTACTCACTCAAAAGCCGGTCACGTAGAAGCTGATAGGACTCGGTCGTGAGTCTTTGCCCGCTTGGAGCTATCGATGCGAGCGGCTTTCGACGCACATTCGAATTGCAGTTGGACATCAACGCCTCCTTCATATCTGACCGGAAATGTTGCGAATTCGCGATTTGCGCAACTGCCGATGAGTTCTTGCGTGCCTCCGTCGGGCATCCATCAATATGAGCGACAGCGGGAAGCTGGCGCAAGCGAAAAGTCACACCGCTTCTAAAGTTTCAGCCGGTGGAACCGTAATCGCGTCAAGCAGTTATCTGAACCGTAGATTTGGAAAGACTTATCGTGGCAGA
The DNA here is from genome assembly GCF_053427845.1 of Burkholderia sp. AW49-1. NCBI lineage: Bacteria > Pseudomonadati > Pseudomonadota > Betaproteobacteria > Burkholderiales > Burkholderiaceae > Burkholderia > Burkholderia sp. AW49-1. Next base: position 40,403 of record NZ_JBSAXF010000041.1, read on the forward strand.
CATTGAACATCCGGTAGCAGTGTGTTCCGACCAGCAAGGAAACCGCGTCCACGTGTGGGCAGGGGCGGGAGAAGACGAGCATCTCCACGTCTGCGCAACTGCAAATCGAATTCTTGGGGATGCTAAAGCGCTGGGACGACTACGCTAAGTCGCGGCAGGTCCGCTAGGCGCAACGCTCAGTCGGCGCCACCCGAACGGCTGCGCCGCTTAGCCGGCGGACATCTTTCGCGCAGCTTACTAGTCCAGACCTTCATCTGCTCAAGTAGGAACAGTCGGTCGTCACCGGCCAACGGCTCTAGAAGACGCACAATATCGTGTGCGACTTGCTGCGCGTCACCAGAACTCCCTTCCAGCAGGTCCATCCACGAACACTCGAGTGCCGCACAGAGCCGCTCGAGTGTTGCAACGCCCGGCATAACGGCCCCTCGCTCGAATCGGGAGACGGTCTCGGCGTCGACGTCGATTTGCTCAGCGACGGCGGCTTGCGTCAGCCCGCGTTGCTTCCTAACCGACGCGATGTTTCGCCCGATGACCAACGCGAGGCTTGTAGCCATTACTCCACTCAACCTGTTGATAAACACACAAAAATGTTGAGTTGCCGGCAGCGGTTTGGTAAGGTTCTAATCTGTAGACTGGCAACAAATTAGTCCGGTTTACCCACAAATCTCAGACTGCCGCCCCGACGGGCGGCGCTCTGCGACATGCCGCCGCGAGCACACCTCGGTAACCGCTATAAACATAAGAAGCCGGCTCCTGCCAGGGGAGGGGTGATATTTCGCGTATGCATCGGCGTCCGTGACCGCGCTCTAGACCACGAGCGGCGCCGCGTCGGTCGACATTGAACAAACGGGGAAAACGTGAAGAAATCGGGGATTGTCGCGGCCTCAATGCTCGCTGCAGCTTTGCTAGCCATCGCCTCGCCGGCGACGTATGCATGGACCGACATTGTCTCGGGTCCCTACATCGAGAATGGCCAGCATGGTTTTTCGCACACATTCTATGTGTCCGGCGTGTGGCCAAGTAAGGGGCAGGCATGGGGCCAAGCGCATATGGAGTGCGTACAGGACAACAGCTTCGAAGACCGGTTTCGGGGTAGCTGCAAATCAGTCGCTACATTCGACGGGCCGGCTGTCATTGCCCTCGTAACGGCACAAAACCAATACTGGTCAGCATATGCCGACCCGGATACTGCCACCGCCGTGAGGAAAGCAATGGCACTTTGTCATAAAGACAAAGCGGACGAATGTGAGCTGACCAATATCTACTGGGATTTCGGACACAACTTCCTGGATGCCCCCGAGACTTTCAAGCAGCTGTACATGAAAATTCACGACGGCGAATACTGGCGGCCACTGAAGGGCTACTGGGTTCCCTGAGTTACGTGCTGGAACGGTCCTTGGCGCCGCCATGTAGCGGCGCCGTTTCGGTATGTGCCCGCCATTGTCTCCGAGGACGTTCCGACTGAGGCGCGCGCATTCAACGCCAGATGTGAGCACGCATCGCCAGTCATGACCGTGCGTCCTGTCCATGACGTACGAGCCTGCGTCAGTCGGGCACGTCCCACTTTTAAGGCACCGCTGAGCGGCGTGTTAGCGCTCGGCGGGAAAGACTCACGACCATACTTGGGACAACTCAACGTGAAACACCGGAAAATTGCAGCGACGACCGCGTGCATCTTTCTCGCGATTCTAACAACCGGCTGCGCGACGATGACTGGCGGGACCACGCAAAACGTATCAGTAAAATCACAAGAGGACGCAGCAGACGTTGCAGGAGCGGACTGCATCTTGTCGAACTCAAGGGGTAGCTGGACGGTGACCACGCCCGGGAAGGTCAGCGTCCATCGGGCACAGGATGACTTGAATATCCGATGCTCGAAAGATGGCGAACGCGACATCACCACGGCCGTTAAGTCGAGGACACGCATGGGAACGATAGTTGGAAATGTCGTCCTGTTAGGCGTAGGAGCCTTGGTCCTGGATGGGGTTGACAAGGCAAATGGCTCGGCCTACGCCTATCCGGAAACCATCACTGTGTCGTTCGTAAACGGCGATGAGCCGCAGGGAATCCCTAGTGACGCAAGTACCGGCTCTATCAACGGCACGCCAGCTCAAGCAGCAGCGACGCCGGCGACAAACACCGCGTCGAATCTGACGAGGTAACTAAACAACTCGAGGGCACGAATCGCCACAGACAGCCCCCGACGCTTCGAGTGCAATGCCTCGGTGTCGCATGCCATTGGCCGCATAAAAACGAAAATTGAGATTTGTGCGGCCAATCTTTTGAAATCAATGACATAGCGCTACCGCCTCAGACGGGCATTGTTCCTGAAGCGCAGTGCGCCAATGCGACTGGAATCCAGGACCCCCAGCAAATAGTCCAGGTCTGACAGCTGTGCGGAACCGGCGTCTCGGCCGGCATCTTTGTCGGCCTTGCGCCGTTTGGCGTGGGCGAGGTTAATGACACGGCGTCCCCAGCCATCAGGCTCAGTATCGGCAATGGCACCCGCAAAGGTAGAAGTCTCCTCGCTTCCCGTGCGGTATTGAAAGTCGGTGCTCAGGGGGAGGTCAGGAGACAGTGCGAAGCAATCCGGATTACTGAGCCAGGCGGGGGAGTACCGGAATGCCGAGACCTCTTTTTGCCCCTGTCTGGAAAATTGCAGTTCGCCCACTTCCAATCCCGTGTCGCCCAGATAGACGAGCAGCGTCCGCGTTGTGCTGGTTTTTGCTTTTTTTGTCGTCGCCATTACAGGGCTCCACTGTCCGGGTTGGTTTTGCGTACCCGGATGCGTTTGGGCACCGCCTTGTTCATGAGCGCCAGGCCGAGCGCATCATTGGTGGTGTTCAGGGCCTTGTTGAGCTCGGGGAGGAGATTCAGGATGTTCAGGACCCGAATCACAGCGCCCCACGACACTCCGGGGTCACCCTGTTCCAGCCGGTAGAGCGTCTTTTTTGAGATGCCCGCCCGCTCTGCCATGGATGACGTAGAAAGCCCCCGGCGTCGGCGGGCCAGCGCAAGGTCATCTCCGGCAGCAATCAGCGCACGCTCGACCGGCAAGGGCATCGGATTCTCAGCGAAGCGGCCGGAAGGTTTGGGCGTCGCCGCTTTTTTTGGTTTATCAGTCATATCTGAACCCTTAATTGGTTAATACGTCATATTTGGCCACTAAAAACATTTCTCAGATGGGCGTCAGTACGTTGCTGAAAACGGTCAAATATGGGGCGATATTCAATTTAATGGGGCAGATATGACTCTTTATGGCGGAATCTGGCGTGAGAAGAGTCCAGAGGCTCCCTGTTGAGAAACGCCGACCCAACTGTGGGCGCGACATCCTGTTCCTGTCGAGGGTGGCCGACCCCGAGCGCTGCCATGTGCTTTCAGGGAATGCCCGTGACCAGCGTTTCAACGTCGCGGCGAGTCGTGCGCGCGCCCGCCGAACTGATGCGCGTTTAGCGCCTCATCAACGACTAGCCGTTGTCGAGCATCTCGAATTGCCGGCGTGGACTGCGCCGGCATCGCGATTACCTCGTCACAACCGTCGCAAAAGACCACTTCCTTCGCGAGACCCTTTTCATCACTGAACGGAACATCTCGACGAACGAAGGTTGTGCCAACGAGTTGGCATGCAACGCATGCAGATTGGGCTTGCTTTTATCGCCTTACTGAAAGAGTCTTGCGCCCATTGCGTTCTTAATCACCGGCGGTCGATACGCTTTTCCTTGCGGCTTAGTCGGGCCTGTGCGGACGCCTTTGCCCGAGATTTTCCGAGCTCAACGGCCTCCCGCACGTCCATCTCGCGTGCCCCCCGGTCCGTTTCCGGAGAGGCCAGTTCGGCGAGCGCTCCATCCCGGCCTATGAGCCACAGCGCCGTTGCGTAGAGGCCAATGCCTACGCCCGCTTCGCCCGCCTCTATCCGCATCAGAGTCGGTACACTCACTCCGAGCCGGGCCGCCCAGGAAGCGAGCGACTCTTTTCTGCGTAGACGAGCCACAGCAAGGTCTGCGCCCAAACGCTCGAGAGCCGCAACGGTGGCTGGTGGCATTTGCCAAATGGCGGCGGGGGTTTTAGGCATAAATTCTATTTATGTACGAGACTGT
>NZ_JBSAXF010000042.1:0-42505 GCF_053427845.1 Burkholderia sp. AW49-1
TCGCAGCGTGGTGCGCAACGCGTATTCGGGCAGGTTCGACGGATCGAGCGAGATCTTCTGCGTCTGCAGGGTCGTGATCGGCGCCATCGTTTCATGAAAGCCGACGATCGCCATCGCGAGTATGCCGATGATCAGCGGAAACGCGACCGCATCCCAGCGGTTGGGGAGCACGCGCCACGCGGACGCGTTGGCGATGCGATTCGGATCGAAGAAACGGATATCCATCGGTAGCGTCTGGGTCGAATTGAAAATCGATGGGATCGGCCGCGTGCCGCGCGGCCGGGTATGGCATCGGCCGGCGCGGCTCAGAACAGCGTGTAAATCGCCCGGTGCAGTGCCGCCGACAGCGCGATGAAGCGCAGCACGATCGGCAGGACCGAACGTTCCTTGACCGGACCGGGATCCGCGCTCGGGTGAGCATCGACATGAACGATGCCGCAGGCAACGCTCGGAAAGAACGATGCGAGGCCGACGGTGCGCGTGCTTCGACCGCCCGCACCACGGGTTTCCGTTGCCGCGAGATTCGCCATGAGTGGCTCCGGAAAGATGATTCGGTGTCGCAGGCTATCGAGCGAACATGACGCAAACGTGACGTGTCACTTACAGGACATTGACAGGTCATCCGTCAGCGATCCGTCGTCGCTCCGCAAGCCTCGAACGGCCGCGTCGGGCCTCGCAAGGAAGCGGGAATAAATCCGTCTCCGCATCGGTATGGCATGCGAAGGCGCCGGCTAATTCCAGGACGATCCGGCCGTCCGGTTCCGTCATACGAATGCGAGGCAAACATGTCTTCATCGACTCCCACCCGCCCGTCGCGCCGCAAGGCCCTGCAATGCATGGCGTTCGGCGGCCTCGGCACGCTGTTTACGCTGTCGGGCGGCATCCTCACACCGTTCGATCTCGCGCTCGCGCAAAGCGGCGCCCCACTCCCCGCGAATGCGGGCCGGCCGCTGTTTGTGCAGATCAGCGACACGCACATCGGCTTCAACAAGGACGCGAATCCCGACGTCGCGGCCACGCTGGGGCAGACCATCGATCTGGTCAACGGGATGCCTGCCGCGCCCGCGCTCGCGATCCATACCGGCGACATCACGCACCTGTCCAAGGCGGAAGAATTCGACCGCGCGTCGCAACTGCTGTCCGGGCTGCGCGTGCCCGAGCTGCACACGGTGCCCGGCGAACACGACGTGACCGACGGCTCGGGCGCCGAATACTTCAGCCGGTTCGGCAAGGCGTCCGACAACCGCGGCTACTACAGCTTCGATCACGCGGGCGTGCACTTCGTCGCACTCGTCAACGTGATGCACTTCAAGCCGAACGGGCTCGGCAGCTTCGGCGACGAACAGCTCGCGTGGCTCGCGCAGGATCTGAAAGGGCGATCGTCGAGCACGCCGATCGTCGTGTTCTCGCACATGCCGATGTGGACCATCTACGAGCCGTGGGGCTGGGGCACCGGCGACGCGCCGCAGACGATGGCGCTGCTGCGCCGCTTCGGCTCGGTCACCGTGCTGAACGGGCACATCCACCAGATCGTGTCGAAGGTCGAGGGCAACGTGACGTTCCACACCGCGCGCTCCACCGCGTTCCCGCAGCCGACCGCCGGCAACGGCCCGGGCCCGGTGCCGCTCACGGTGCCGCACGACCGGCTGCCCGCGATGCTCGGCGTGACGACCGTCGACTTCGCCGGCCATCCCGTCGCTGCGTCGCTGCACGACACGACGCTGGCCTGATCCGGATACGCAAGGAGACCGACATGACCTTTCTCAAGCCCTCGACGCTGGCGGCCGCGCTCATCCTGAGCGCGGCCGCCGCCGGTACGCCGCTCGCCGCATGCGCGCAGACCCCGGCCGGCCCGCTCGTGACGATCCGCAATTTCATGTTTTCGCCGATGTCGACCACGATCAAGGCCGGCACGACGGTCACGTGGAAAAACCTCGACGCGGAACCGCATACCGTCGTCAACGACGCGGGCATCTTCCATTCGAAAGCGCTCGACCAGGACGAAACCTACTCGTTCCGTTTCGACAAGCCGGGGGTCTACAAGGTGTTCTGCGGGATTCATCCGTACATGAAGGAGACCATCACCGTGGAATGACGCGGCGCGCTGCAAGGCACCGCGGACGCTGCCCGACGATCGCCTACACTGGTTCCATCCGGCCGGCCCCCGCCGGCCGTCACCGACCACGAGGCAAGCGATGACGGCAAGTCAACTCGCACATCCGAAACTGCCGGGCCAGGTCGTGCTCGTGCTCCAGGGCGGCGGCGCGCTGGGTGCATACCAGCTCGGCGTATTCGAGGCGATGGATGCGGCGGGCATTCAGCCCGACTGGGTCATCGGCACGTCGATCGGCGCGATCAACGCGGCGCTGATCGCCGGCAACGCGCCCGGACACCGCGCGCAACGGATGGCCGAATTCTGGCGACACGTCACCGAACGGCCCGCCATGAACGTGCCGGGCTTTCCGACGAGCTGGGACAAGATCGGCTCGGAACTCGCGGTCATCGGCGCGGGCCTTCCGGGATTCTTCCGGCCGAATCCCGCCGCCTGGTTCGGGCCGCTGGCGCGGGTCGGCGTCGAGCGCGCGTCGTACTACGTGGTCGAGCCGCTGCGCGACACGCTTGCGTCGCTCGTCGATCTCGACCTGCTGAACGCAGGCCGGCCGCGACTGACCGTCGGCGCGGTCAACGCGTGCACGGGCACGATGCGCTATTTCGATTCGCGCGACCGGCCGCTCGGCATCGACCATGTGATGAGCTCGGGCGCACTGCCGCCCGCGTTCCCGGCCGTGCGGGTCGACGGCACGCCCTACTGGGACGGCGGCATCTATTCGAATACGCCGGTCGAGGTCGTGCTGGACGACGCGCCGCGCCGCAGCTCGATCATCTTCTCGGTGCAGATGTGGAATCCGGTCGGGCCGGAGCCGCAGAGCATCTGGCAGGTGTCGGAGCGGCAGAAGGACATCCAGTACGCGAGCCGCACGGACAGCAACATCGCGCGGCAGCAGCAGATTCACCGGCTGCGCCACGTGATCCGCGAACTGGTCATGCGGCTGCCGGAGGCGGAGCGCACGTCGGCCGATGTGAAGGCACTTGCTGCCTGGGGCTGCCAGACCACGATGCACGTGATCAAGCTCGCGGCCCCGCGGCTCGACGGTGACGATCAGTGGAAGGACATCGATTTCACACCCGCCGGCATCGCGGCCCGCCGGCAGGCCGGGTTCGACGCGACGATGCAGGCGATCGCCGCGCGGCCCTGGGACGTGCCGATGGACCCGACGGAAGGGCTCAGCGTCTGGAGTCCGGAAGAAAACCGGATCGGCGAGCGGCACAACTGATGGCGCGGGCGGCGCGCCCCCTTCCGCTTACAGTGCGCGCACGATCCCGCCGTCGACGCGAATGTTCTGCCCGGTGATGTAGCCGGCTCCTTCCGACAGCAGGAACGTCACGGTCTGCGCGATCTCCTGCGTCCTGCCGAAGCGACCGGCCGGAATGCGGGCGACGATCTCGGGCGTCTCCGGCCAGCTGTCGATGAAGCCGGGCAGCACCGAATTGATGCGGATGTTGTCCTTCGCATACCGATCCGCATACAGGCGCGTGACGGAGCTCAGCGCCGCGCGCAGCGCGGACGACACCGGCATCGCCTGCTCGGGCGCGTCGGCCGCGAAGCTCGAAATGTTGACCACCGCGCCGCCGCCCTGCTTCAGGAAGACGGGCGTCACCCGGCGCAGCACGCGAACGACGTTGAGCACGATCAGGTCGAGCCCTGCGTGCCACTGGTCGTCCTCGATGGCGAGCAGGTCGCCCTTCGGCGGATGCCCGGTGTTGTTGACGACCGCGTCGATGCGGCCGTACTTCGCGAGCGTCCCGTTCACGAAACGCTCGATGTCGGCGTCTTCGGTGACGGACCCCGCCATGCCGAAACCGCCGAGTTCCCCGGCAAGCTCGACCGCGCTGCCGGACGGCGACATCAGCGCGACGCGATAGCCGTTGCTCGCAAGATCCCGCGCGATCGCGGCGCCCATGCCCTTGCCCGCCGCCGTCACCAATGCCACTTTCTCTACAGTCATGCCGTTCTCCCGGATAGGTCGGCTCAATGCCGCGATCGTCGTCCTGAAGCGTTACTCTAGGACTCTATAATCGCCGTGTCGAACGATGATTTCTCCACCCACACTGTAGATTTTCTACTGCATGAAGGCTTTATCGCGTACCCGTCGATTCCCGCCGCTCAATGCGCTTCGCGCGTTCGAGGCCGCCGCGCGCCACCTCAATTTCCGGCTGGCCGCCGACGAACTCGGCGTGACCCAGGGCGCGGTGGCTCAGCAGGTCAGGCATCTGGAGGACGTCGTGGAGATTCGGCTGTTCCGGCGGCTGCCCAGGGGGCTGGCGCTGACGCGCGAAGGGCTCGAGTATTTTTCGTCGGTCCAGCGCGCGCTGCAGATCATCGCCGATGCCACGGACGCCCTCGGCCAGCGCCCCATGGTCCTGGCGGTCAGCACGACGCCGTCGTTCGCGTCGAAGTGGCTGATCCCGCGCCTGTCGGACTTCGGCCGCCTGCACCCCGACATCGAGGTTCGCGTCATCGCCGACGAGCGCATTGCGTCGTTCCGCGCCGACGGCGTCGACATCGCGATCCGGCTCGGCAAGCCCCCGTTCCCGGCCGGCATGGTCGCGGAATTGCTGTTTCCGCTCGACAACTTCGCCGTCGCCAGCCCGAAACTGCTCGACAGCGGGCCGCCGATCCTTGCACCCGCAGACTTGTCGAAGCATGCGTTGTTGCACGACGCGCACGACCTGTGGCCGGAGTTCATCGAGAAGCTCGGCGGAAAGGGGCAGATCGATCCGACGAAGGGGCCACGGTTCAGCCAGTCGCTGCTCGCCATCGACGCCGCCGTCGCGGGTCAAGGCATCGCGCTGACCAGCGAGCCGCTCGTCGAACGCGATATCGCGGAAGGCCGGCTGCGCCGCGTGTTCGATTTTTCGTTTCCGATGTCGCTTGGGTTTTACGTCGTCTTTCCGCAAGCCAATGCCCATTCGGAAGCGCTCGAGGCCATGCGCCGCTGGCTGTTCACGCAATACGGGGGCGCGTGATTCGCTGATGCTCCGACCGATCAACAACCCCACTCGCATCAGTGCCTTCGCACATATCGCAATTTTCCGATATATGATTCGCCCATCGACGATACCCGTTTGCACCGGTTTTCCGGCCGAACGCCCCGAACACCACACCTTTCCATGCCGACCGAACTCGACATCGACGCGATCCTGAAAGCGCTTTCGAACCCCGTGCGCCGGGAAATCCTCGTCTGGCTGAAAACGCCGGGTGCGCATTTCCCAGAGCAGACGCTGCCGTACGACCACGGCGTATGTGCCGGGCAGATCGACGCGCGCTGCGGGCTGTCGCAGTCGACCGTCTCCGCGCACCTTGCGACGCTGCAGCGCGCGGGGCTCGTGACGTCGACGCGGATCGGCCAGTGGGCGTTCTTCCAACGCAACGAGGCCGTCATCGACGCATTTCTCGACGCCCTGCGCCGCGAACTCTGACCCAGGCCACGCGGGCCGCACGCCGCGCACGACGCGGCGATAAACCCGCCTTTCTGAAAAGGTTGTCTGCCATGCCCACCCTGTTCGATCCCGTTACCCTCGGCGACCTGACCCTGCCGAACCGCGTCGTGATGGCGCCCCTCACCCGTGCCCGCGCAGGCAGCACACGCGTGCCCAACGACCTGATGGCCCGCTATTACGCCGAGCGCGCGTCGGCCGGCCTGATCATCAGCGAAGCGACTTCGGTCACGCCGCAGGGCGTCGGCTACGCGGACACGCCGGGCATCTGGTCCGACGAGCAGGTGGAAGGCTGGAAGCGCGTGACGCAGGCCGTGCACGCGGCCGGCGGCCGCATCGTCCTGCAACTCTGGCACGTCGGCCGGATCTCGGATCCGGTGTTCTTGAACGGCGACCTGCCGGTCGCGCCGAGTGCGATCGCCGCGGGCGGTCACGTGAGCCTCGTGCGGCCTCCGCGCCCGTTCGTGACGCCGCGCGCGCTCGAACTCGATGAAATTCCGCGCATCGTCGCCGCATACCGCAAGGGCGCCGAAAACGCGAAGAAGGCCGGCTTCGACGGCGTCGAGATCCACGGCGCGAACGGCTACCTGCTCGACCAGTTCCTGCAGGACAGCACCAACCTCCGCATCGACGCGTACGGCGGCCCGATCGAGAACCGCGCGCGCCTGCTGCTCGAAGTGGTCGACGCGGCGATCGACGTGTGGGGTGCGGGCCGTGTCGGCGTGCATCTCGCGCCGCGCGGCGACGCACACACGATGGGCGATTCCGACCCGGCCGCGACGTTCGGTTACGTCGCGCGCGAACTCGGCCGCCGCAAGATCGCGTTCATCTTCACGCGTGAGGCGTATTCGGGCGACCAGCTGAGCCCGCGTCTGAAGGAGGCGTTCGGCGGCCCGCTGATCGCGAACGAGCAGTTCACGCTCGAATCGGCGCAGGAAACGCTCGCGAGTGGCCATGCCGACGCGATCGCGTGGGGCAAGCTGTTCATCGCGAACCCGGACCTGCCGCGCCGCCTCGAACTCGGCGCACCGCTGAACAAGCCGGTGCCGGAGACGTTCTACGCCGAAGGCGAAACGGGTTACACCGACTACCCGGCGCTCAGCGACGCGGCCTGACGGCCGGCGATGCGTTCATGCGCGCACGTGTGCGTGCATGAACACGCGCTGCGTTTCGTCGAGCCCGCGTGCGACGTGATGCGCGCGAATCGCGCGCAACGTGTCGTCAAGCGATGCATCGTCGATGATGGCGAAGCCGAGGCGAGCGTAGTACGGCGCATTCCACGGCGCGTCGCGGAACGTCGACAGCACGACCTGTTCAATGCCGTCTTGCGCGGCGCGCGTCATGATCCTTTCGATCAGGCGCGCGCCGATCCGCTGCCCCGCGTGCGACGGCGCGACGTCCAGCTCCTCGAGATAAAACCGCCGCGCATCGAGCAGCCGGTATAACGCAAAGCCGACGCACGTCCCGGCTTCGTCCGTCGCGACATACGCGCGACCGTCGTCGATGCGCATCCGCACGTCGGCCGCATCGGTCGGCTCGCCGTCGGCGATGTCGGGCATGCCGATGTCGCGAAAGCGCTCGGCGGCGGCCACTTCCACGGCGGCCATCGCGGCCGCGTCTTCCCGCGTGGCGGGACGAATCCGGATCGATACTGTCATCACGACGAGGTAGGCAGGCGGGAACGGCCGTCACTATAATCGAAAGTTCATACGTTTCGAACGCCCTGCCCACGAGGTTCGTCATGACGCTGTCCGCGCTCGCCGTGTTCGCCATCGCCCTGCTCGTCACCGCCGGCACGCCCGGCCCGAGCGTCGCCGCGCTCGTCGCGCGCGTGCTGACGAACGGCGTGCGAGACGTGCTGCCGTTCCTCGCCGCGATGTGGATCGGCGAGGCGCTGTGGCTCACGCTCGCGGTTGCCGGGCTGTCCGCGTTCGCGCGCACGTTCGAGACGGGCCTGCTCGTGCTGAAGCTGCTCGGCGTCGCGTACCTGCTGTTTCTCGCGTGGAAGATGTGGACCGCGCCGACCGACACGAAGGCCGGCGACCTGCCCCGCGGCCAGTCGCCGTGGCGCATGTTCGTCGCGGGCACGCTGGTCACGCTCGGCAATCCGAAGATCATGCTCTTCTATCTCGCACTGTTGCCGACGATCGTCGACCTGACGCACGTCGGTGTCCTCGCGTGGGCCGAGCTCGTCGGCACGATGCTCGCGGTCCTGATCCTGGCCGACTGCTTCTGGTCGCTGCTCGCGTCGCGTGCGCGTGCGTTCCTCACGTCCGCACGCGCGAAGCGGATCGCGAACCGCACGAGCGCGACGGCGATGGCCGGTGCGGCGGTGGCGATCGCGACGCGCTGAACGGCGCGGTCGCACGCGCGTCCGCACGACGTCTCGTCGTTGCGAAACGGGGCGGACCGCCACGCCCGCCCGTCAGCGCACGACGGCGCGTTACGGTGTCCCGGCGCTGCAGCAATACGCGAGCAGGAACGTCGCGGTGCCCGCGTCGCCCTGCACGATCGCGCGCATGTCGCCGTTCAGCTTCGCCATCGCCGCCGTCACGTAATCCGGCGCGGGCAGCTTCGCCGTATTGAAGTCGTGTACCGCAACCGCCACCGGCTTGTTGTCCTTCGTCTTCGGCGAAGCCAGCGCCCGGTCTTCCGCGGCGAATCGCTGATCGCGCGTGGCGACTGCACCGACCTGCCCCGCGCAATAGCCGTGCGTTCCCGACATGATGTGAATCGTGTGACCGTCACCGCTCAATCCTGACGCGATGGTATTCAATGCCGCTGCGACGTCCCTGACGTTGCACGGGCCGTGAAAGCCCCAGATCTGCACCGCGTTCGGGGTGCCCTGCATGATGTTGACGAGCGTTGCCATGACCTCTCTCCTTGCGTTCCTGCGTCGTGGACAGTGCGCGGCGAAGCAGGCGCTGCTTTCCACGACGACGTTCATGGGCCGGCGCGATGCCGGGCACACGTGCCCGTTGCCTCCCGCCGAGTTGAGAAACATCCGGATATCCGCGGCGGACTCGATCGAATCGCGCCCGCCACGGACGGTTCAACCTTATCCATCGGCCTCGTTTCGCAACATGGCCCGCTCGTCACACATTCGGCAACGTGCCGATCTTCACGGGCAGCGGGAATCGCGGGCCAGCCTGCGCGCGCCACCCGGTTCGGGCACGCGATCGTTGCATTCAACCAGTGCCCGCACCAATGCCCAGTCATCGTCGTCGCAGAAATCGAGCAGCATCGCGCCATACGAACCACGTTGCGCGCGCAACCGCTCCGCCAGCCGCACCTGAATCCCCTGCACCCTGCCGTCGCCGCGCGCGACCACCGACGGATTCGCGCCCATCCCCGTACCGCTGCAGAAATTGATCGCCCAGCGGCCGCTTTCCGGCGACGGCATGCCGGTCAGCAGCGCATCGATCACGCGCCACTTGTAGTTGATCGATCCGGCAACGGGCACGCGGTATTCGTCCTGGATCACGAACGCCGCATCGGGATGATCGATCGTGAAGGTCGCGTTGTCGGGCCACGCGGTCAGGTCGACGCCCAGCGGCCGGCTGCTGCGGAACCGCCGCAGCAACACCACCGCGCCGCGCACGTCGCCGAGCGCCGGCAGCGCGCCGCCCGCGTGCCAGCGCAACCTCGGGTGCCGTGCACGATGTGCATCGAACGTCGCATCGAAACTGCGTGTGCACGCCTGCGCGGGCCATTCGTCCTTCACCGACATCACGATGCATTCGCGCGGATGCGTATCGAGAAAACGCGCACAGTCCGCGAGCACGTCGTCGAACGACATGCCGAGCGCGATCCCGCCGTGATGGATGTCGAACGCATCGCAGCGGTGCCGGCAGCGGATGTCGAGCAGCCGCACGCCGTGCGCGAGCTGCGCGGCGAGCGGCGCGCGTTGCGTGCGCACGAGCGGATCGTCGACCGTATACGCACAGGTGTCATGGCTGCCCGGTAGGGTCAGCGTATGCAGCGGCCACGCGTCGTCGAGCGCCGACATCCAGTCGGCCAGCGGCATGGAAGCTTCGTATCGCGAAGGGATCATGAATCGATGAATGTCAAGGAAAGGAAAGCGTGGGTAACCGCGTCGGATGTCGCCGTGCGGGCCGGCGTGTCTCGCTCCGCGGTATCGCGCGCGTTCTCGCCGACGGCGAGCATCGCACCCGAAACGCGCGAACGCGTGATGGTGGCCGCGCGTGCGCTCGGCTACCAGGTCAACCTGATCGCACGCGACATGATCACGCAGCGCAGCAGCATGATCGGTGTCGTGACGGCCGGGTTCGAGAATCCGTTCCGCGCGCGGCTGCTGTCGGACCTGATGGCCGCGCTCGGTCAGCGCGCGTTCACGCCGCTCGTCACCAACGCGGATGATCCGCACCAGGTCCGGCAATCGCTCGAACGGCTGCTCAGCTACCGGATCGCGGGCCTCGTAATGACGTCCGCGTCGCCGCCGCTGTCGGTCGCGCGGCAGTATCTCGATCACCGGATTCCCGTCGTGATGATCAATCGCGAAGCGAACCTGCCGGGCGCGGACGTCGTCATCAGCGACAACGCGGCGGGGGCCGCCCATGCCGCGCAACGGCTCGTGCGGGCCGGCGCGCGCCGGCTCGCGTTCGTCGGGCCGCGCACCGCGAGCTACAGCGCACGCACACGTGCGGATGCGTTCGGGCAGGCGCTGCAACGCGGCGACGCGTTCGATGCGGCGCTCGTCCACGTGATCGATACGCACTCCGATACGCATGCATGCGGCATCGACGCCGCGCGGCAACTGTTCGCATCCGGCGAGCGCCCGGACGGCGTGTTCTGCTCGTCCGACCTGCTCGCGCTCGGCGTGATCGACGCCGCCCGCGACGCATTCGGCCTGCGCGTGCCCGACGAGCTGCGCGTGATCGGCTTCGACGACATTCCCGCCGCCGAATACGGCGCGTATCGGCTCACGACGCTGCGCCAGGACACGCAAGGCCTCGCGCACGCGGCCGTCGATCTGCTCGCCGACCGGATCCAGACGTTCGACGGCGCATCGCGCACGCGCGTCGTGCCGGTTACGCACGTGGTCCGGCACAGCTGCGCGTAACGTGTCGCGTCACTTCAGCCCGCCCGCGAAGCCGCGCAGCAGGTAGCGTTGCACGTAGCCGGCCACGGCAAGCGTCGGCAGCGACGCCAGCAGCCCCGCGCTCATCAGGTCGCCCCAGTCGATGCCGTTCTCCGTCACGTAGCCGGCGATTGCGAGCGGCAGCGTGAAGCGGCTCGGCGTCGACACGAACAGCAGCGCGATCAGGAACTCGTTCCAGGCAGCGATGAACACGAAGATCGCGGTCGCGATCAACCCCGGCGCGCACAGCGGCAGCACGATCTGCACGAGCCGCCGCGCGAGCCCCGCACCGTCGATGCATGCGGCCTCCTCGTATTCGACCGGCACGTCGCGCACGAACGCGAGCAGCATCCAGATCGCCATCGGCAACGCGTAGATCTGGTAAGCGAGCATCAGCCCGAGCGTCGAATCGAGCAGATGCAGCCGCTTCGCGAGCGCGAACAGCGGCACCGCGATCGTGATCGGCGGCATCAGCTTCAGAGCCAGCACGAGCATCAGGAACAGCAAATCAAGCCGGGCCGGAAACCGCAGCCGCACGAGCGCATACGCGGCCGGAAACGCGAGCGTCAGCGCGAGCAGCGTCGTGCCGAACCCGACCAGCAGCGAATTGGCGAGCGGCGCGCCGATGCCGTTCGACCAGACCGACGCGAAATGCTCGAGCGTCGGCGCGGCCGGCACGATCCGCAGCGGATGATCGAGGCGCTCGAGCGTCGGCATGAACGCCGCGCCGGCCATCCACAGGCACGGCAGCAGCAACAGCGCGAGCGCGGCGGCGCGCAGAATCCATGGCGCCGCTCGACCGAATGCGCCCCCCGTTCGCGCGTGCGCGATGCCCGCGAATCGCGCCGTCATGCGCGCCGCTTGCGAACCGTCTGCCATACGTACCCCGAAACAAGCAGCGCAGACGCCGCGAGCATCAGCACCGACGCGGCGCTCGCCGGTCCGACGTTGAAGAAGCGGAAGCCCGTGTCGTAGATGTAGGTCGACAGCGTCTGCGTCGCGTTGCCGGGGCCGCCGCCCGTCAGCGCATAGACCTTGTCGAACAACTTGAACGTGTCGATCGAGCGCAGCAGCAGCGCGAGGCCGATCTGCGGCGCCGCGAGCGGCAGCGTGACGTCGCGGAGGCACTGCCACTCGCTCGCGCCGTCGGTGCGCGCGGCTTCGTACAGCTCCTGCGGGATCGATTGCAGCCCGGCCAGCACGATCAGGAACGCCATCGGCGTCCACTGCCACACGTCGACGAGCGCGAGCGACCACAGCGCGAGATGCGGATCGGACAGCCAGCGCACGCCTTCGATGCCAAACACGGTGAGCAGCGCGTTGAGGAAGCCGTCGAAGTTGAGCCAGTTGCGCCAGATCGCCGAGCACACGAGCGTGGACAGCATCATCGGCAGGATCGCGAGCGGCAGCGCGATGCGCCGCCCCGGAAACGCGCGCACGAACAGCAGCGCGAGACCGAAGCCGAGCGCGACTTCGACGAGCGATGCCGCGATCGTGAAGCGCAGCGTGTTGCCGAAGCCGGCCGCGAACGCGTCGTCGCCGAGCACCGCGCGATAGTTCGCGAGCCCCGCGAATGCGCGGCGGCCCGCCGTGTAGTCGACCTGGCAGAACGAGTCGATCAGCACCTGCGCGACCGGGTACAGCGCGAGCGCGGCCAGCACCAGGAGCGCGGGTCCGAGCAGCGCGACGAACGGCAGGCTGCGGCCGAGGGCTTTCATGCGCGGATTCCGGCTGAAGCGTGGCGACAAGCCGTCACTTGCCGGCCGCGGCCATCGCCTGCGCGATCTTCTGCTGCGCCTGACGCAGCGCGGCGTCGGGTGCGGCCTGCCCTGTCAGTGCGAGCTGCAGCTGGTCGCCGAGAATGCTCTCGACCTGCTGCCAGTCCTTCACGCGCGGCCGCGCACGGCCGGCCTCGAGCGCCTTCAGCTGATCGGGATACCAGCGGTACTGGCGCACCAGCGCCGGATCGGCGAACACGCTGCGGCGCGTCGGCGGAATGCCGATCCCGGCGAGGCGCGCTTGCGTATCGCGCGAACTCAGATAAACCAGGAAGTCCTGCGCGAGCTTCGCGTGCGGGGCGTCCTTCGGAATGCCCATCTGCCAGATGCCGAGCATCGGCGCCGGGCCGGCCGTCTGCCCGGGCGGCGGCTGCAGCGCGATCTGCCCGACCACGCGCGACTGCTTCGGATCGTCGAGCGCCGGAATCCACGCCGGCCACACCTCGATCGACTGCGCGGCCGTGCCGCGCTGAAGCGCATCGCGCACTTCGGCGGCGCCGTACACGTCGACGTCCTTCGGCGCGGAGGCCTTCAGCGCGAGGAACGTCTTCAGCGCGGCCTGCGACTCACGCGAATCGATCGTCACGTTGCCGGCGCGGTCGAACACGTCGCCGCCATAGGCCCACAGGATCGGCAGGAAGCCCGTCACGACCGGGTTGCCCTTGGTGCCGCGGAACACGACGCCCGACACGCTCTTGTCCGCGCCGCCGACGGTTTGCGCGATCTTCAGCACGTCGTCCCAGTTGCGCGGCGGCTGCAGCTTGTATTTCGCGAGCAGATCCTTCCGGTACGCGAACATCTCGACGTTGCCGACAATCGGCAGCGCGTACAGCGCGCCCGCCGCGTTGCGGCCGAGCGCGACCGCCGACGGCACGAGATCGGCGTCCGCGAGCGACACCGGCAGCGGCTTCAGCCAGCCGTTGCCGATGAATTCGGGCGCCCACGTGTCGTCCATCATCACGAGGTCGTACGTGCCGGCGCCTTCGCGCATCGACAGCTTCAGCTTCTGGTACAGGTTCGCGTTCGGCAGCTTGAGCAGCTCGATGTCGGTGCCCGGATGCAGCTTGGTGAAGCCGGCGACGGCGTCGGCCAGCCCCTTGCCGTAGATGTCGTCGCGGCCCGCGATGACGAGATCCGCCGCGAAGGCGTGCGAGGCGGCAAGGGACAGCGCAACGGCGGCGGACAGCGCGCGCAGGCGGCTCAGCAAGGTCATGTGGTCTCTCTCGATCGGCGTGGTGGCGGGTCGGCCTCGCGTTGCACACGTGTGCAACGCGGGCGACGCTTCGGGCGTCCTGAAGCGAACGCCATTGTTCACGTCGATCGTTAAGAATTTGTGGCAGACGGCGGAACCGGCCGGCCATCGCAGCCGGCCGCCCCGCCCGCTTCGCCACGTGCGCGCCGTCAGAAGTTCACGCGAATCCCGGCCATCACCGCGAGTTGCCGGCTCGAATTGCTGTTCGCGAGCACCGGAATCTGAGCGTAGTTCACCGCATTGCCGTTCGCGTCGGTGCCGAGCCCCGTGCCGCTCGCGAGCTGGCCGATCGCGACCGCATACAGCGCGGTGCGCTTCGACAGGCTGTAGTTCGTGCCGACGTTGACCTGATGGAAGCGCGTCGTACCGCGCCCGTCGGTGTGCGCGGCATTGAAGATGTACGCGACGCCGCCCTGCAGCGCGGGCGTGAACATGTACGTGACGTTCAGCTCGCCGATGTCGAATGTGAACGCCTGCGTGCGCGGCTGCGCGCCCGTCGAGAAATAGCGGCTGTCGCCGAGGCGCGTGTGCGTGTAGGTCAGCGCGACCGTCGCCGCGCCGAGCGTCACCGAGCCGCCGGCGCC
This sequence comes from Burkholderia sp. AW49-1, assembly GCF_053427845.1. NCBI lineage: Bacteria > Pseudomonadati > Pseudomonadota > Betaproteobacteria > Burkholderiales > Burkholderiaceae > Burkholderia > Burkholderia sp. AW49-1. The sequence goes on from NZ_JBSAXF010000042.1 coordinate 14,275, forward strand.
GAACGCGCGCATCGAGCCGGCGTCCTGGAGCAGGCAGTACATCGCGCCCGGATTGCTGCACGCGAAGTCGCCGATATAGCCGTTCGCGCCGCCGAGCGCCGCGTCGAGCGGCTGGTGCAGGTCGAGATAGCCGACCGAAAACGCGACCGGCGCAAGCGTGTAGGTCGCGGCGACCGCATAGCCGCGCTTCGCGGAAAAATCGCCGGCCTGCCCGCCGAAGCTGAACGTGCCGCCGAACGTCAAGCCGTTGAAGTCCGCGCTGGTGAACTTCACCGCGTTGTTGAAGTTGAACGCGGCATTCAGGTTGTCGACGTCGCCGAGATGCGAGCCATACGGCGTCGCCCAGTTGTTGCTCGACACGTACGCGCCGAGCATGTCCGTGTACGAGTCGTATTGGCGGCCGAGGCCGAGCGTGCCGATCGAATCCTGGCGCAGCCCGACCCACGCTTGCCGGCTGAACGCGGTGCCGCCCTGCAGCGCCTGCCCGTTCGCGGACAGGAACTGCTGCTCGAGCGAAAACACCGCGGTGAGTCCGCCGCCGAGCGGCTCGGCGCCCTGGAATCCGAAGCGGGACGGCACGAGGTTGCCGCCGCCCATCTGCCATGCGTGGCCGCCGCCCGTGCTGCCGTCGGCGCGCGTGAACTGCTGGTTCGTCGAATAGATGATGCCGGTGTCCACGGTACCGTACAGCGTCACGCTGCCCGAGGTTTGCGCATGTGCGTGCATGCAACCCAGCGCGACCGCGCTCGCGGCCAGTCTTCGTCCGATCTTCATGTCCCGCCCCTCTGATGTCATCGATTCGCAGTGCAGATCGATGGTGTTGTCGATATGGGTGACAGGACTCTATCCAGCGAAAATTCGGGCCCCCTATCCCAAATCAGCAAACGATGAAGCGAACGGGCGACATGCGACCATGCCCGGCGGCGCAGTCGCGATGCGCGGACGTCATTCGGGACGCAAGGTTTGCGACGGCAGCTCGCCGAACAGGTCGCGATACTCGCGTGCGAAATAGCCGAGATGCGTGAAGCCCCAGCTCGCGGCGGCCTCGCCGACGCCGAGTTGCTGCGCCGAGGTCGTGCGCAGCAGGCGCCGCACCGCATTCAGCCGGATCGTGCGCAGATAGCCGACGGGCGTGACGTCGGCGACGCGCTGGAAGCTCGTCTGCAGCGTGCGGCGGCTGCAGCGAAGCGCGCGGCACAGTTCGAGCACGGTGACGGGTTCCTCGGGCCGGTCGCGCAGGTGTTTCTCGCAACGGCTGACGATATCGCTGTAGGTCGCGTGCGTGATGTCGCGGCGCTCGACGCCGATGCCCTGGTCGAGCGCATCGAGGAACATGCCGAGCATCGCGTCGCGGAACATCTTGCGGGTGGCCGCGTATTCCAGGCAGCCGGGGTTGCGCTGCGCGTCGTCGATCAGCGACGACAGCCGCGCGCCGAGCGCGACGCCTTGCGCGTCCGACAGCCGCGTGACGTGCCGCAGCTTGCGCGCGCCGGCCGCACCGAACTCGGCTTCGCACAGCTCGTCGATCATGTCCGACGCGGCGCTGATCCCGACGAGCCCCATCCCTTCCGGCGTATGGAATTCGAAATCCTCGCCGGCGCGCAGCGCGAGCAGCGCATAGCCGTCGACCGGCTGGCCCTGGAACGTGCCGGCGAGCGGCATCGACAGCGGCACCGCGAGCGACGTGCGCCCGGCCGGAGCGAGGCCGGTTTGCGCGACACGCCGGTTGGTCGTCTCGCGGAAGAAATGGAACTCGTCGTACAGCACCTGCGTGACGGTGCCCCTGAACCGGCCCGGCGTCATCTGGCGGTAGACCTGATGCCAACCCGCGATCGCGAGCCCGTGGTCATGCACGTCTTCGTGTGAGCGTGACTGGAACAGCATCGGCATCTCCGGTGAAACCCTGAATCCACGTTGCGCCGCACGGCGCGCAACGGCACAGCTTACCCCCGCAAAATTCCGCGCAGTGCAGTTTCGAACGCAAGGCAAGCCGCCGACAGTGCGGTGGCCTGCTCGCCGGTCAGGCGGACATAACGCCGAAACGACGGCATCCGGTTCACGATCTCGCTGCCGCCGAACGGCACGACGGCGAGCGTCCAGCGCCCGTCGCGGGCGGCGATCGTGCAGTCGGTCAGGTGCAGCGGGCGCAGCGCGTCGGCTAATGACGAATCGGCGACCAGCGCGGCCACCGCCCGCACGAATCCGGGGCCACATCCCGCTGCGGGCTCGGCTGCGACACCGGTGCGCCGCAGCCACCCGGTCTGCAGCACGCGGGCATGGCCCTGCCCGGCCGGGCCGTCCGCGCTGATCGACACCTGCACGCTGACCGTATGCATCAGGAACTGACGGTCGACGCGTTCGTCGATGGCCACGTGCACGCCATTCGGCAGCCGGGCCAGAGGTTCGGCAGCGCCGCTGCTCGCATCGCGCGCCGCACCGAGGTCGGCCAGCACGCGCGCGGCGATCGCGCCGGGCCGGTGGCCGGGCGGCGGTGTGTCGGGCGCCGCGCGCCACCGGGCGAATGCGAGCCTCACGACGCGACGTGCTCGTTGCGCAGCACTTCCTCGACCGGCACCGGTTTGAACGGATGCCGGCGCTGCACGACGAGCGTCCAGAACAGCGCGTACAGCGCGGTGAGCCCGAGCATCGCGCCGAACGGCACGTAGATGTCGCGCGCGTTCATGCCGGGCGGCGTGATGTACCAGATCGCGAGGACGATACCGACGCTCGACACGATCTGCGGCAGCGGGAACAACGGCGAACGATACGGACGCGGCAGATCCGGGCGGCGAATGCGCAGCATCACGACCGACGCGGTGACGAGCAGATACGCGGTGCCCCACGCGCAGGTCGCGGCGAGCACGAGGTGCAGGATGCTGTCGAGGTTGCCGTTGATCAGCCACGCATGAAAGATCGGCACGATCGCCGACGCGACGATGCCGACCACCGGCGTCTTGAAGCGCGGATGCAGATACGCGAAGCAGCGCGGCAGCGCGCCGTCGATCGCCATCCCGTACAGGATGCGCGGCAGCCCGGCCATCAGCGTGTTGATCGTCGCGGCGCCCGCGCACAGGAACGCGATGCCGAACCACACGCGGCCGAAGGGCCCGAGCACCTGCAGCGCGAACGCGGGAATCGCGCCCGGCGTGTCGAGCAGATGCGTGAGGCCGTCCGGACTCACCGGCACGTTCGCGACCTGGCGGCGGATCGCCGCGCCGTACAGGAACATGCAGATCGCGACGCCGACGAGACCGAGCGCCATCGCGCGCGGAATCGTGCGGCCTGGCGCCTTCATTTCCGGCGCGAGCGGCGTGACGAACTCGCAGCCGACGAACATGAACATCGCCATCCCGACCAGCGACAGCACCGCCGGCACCGACGTGCCGACTTCCGAGCCGCCGAACCAGCCGTCGAGATGCACGGCCGGCGCGGCGGCGAGGCCGAGGATGCCGAAGATCATCAGCGACAGCCACATGCCGGCCGTCAGCACGATCTCGAGCTTGCTGAACACCTTGATGCCGATGATGTTGGTGATCGCAAACGTGACGACGAGGCCGACGCCGACGAGCCACGAGCTGTTGTGCTTCTCGAACGCGGCATTCAACGACTCGAAGTTCACGAGCGCCATGATGCCGCTCAGGATCGTCTCCGCCGTGCCGGCGAACACGTGTACGAGGAAATACGCGGATATCGTGCCGGTGATCGCCCAGAAGCGGCCGAGCCCGCACGACAGGTAATCGTAAACCGAGCCCGCCGTCGGCAGCATTGCGGCGGCTTCGGAGAACGTCGTCGCCTGCGCCTGCATCATCACGAACGCGATGATCATCGCGACCGCGAACGCCCAGCCGCCCATTCCGAAGCCCGACGTCGCGGTGAGAATCACCGGGCTCGCCATGATGAGGCCGACGGCGCTCGCCAGCGCGGTCGGGAAACCGACCGCGCCCGCCTTCAGCACCGTGCCGCCGCCCGCTTCAGCCGACGCGCCGGCGGGCGTATCGCCCGCGGCGCCGGTCACTCCAGGCCATCCCGACATCTTCGTCTCCTTCCCTTTTTGGGCCGGCACCGGCGCTGCGGCGCCTGCTCCGTTCCGTGCTTCGCGGTCGGCCCGGGGCGGCGCTTCAGCGCGTCGCCACCGGGCCCCTGTCGATCCAATCCGGATCCGATGTCGAAAAAATACGCAGGCAAAATAATCCGGTCATAGCGCAAATCGGCAAACCGGCGGTGGCGCACGGGTTATCCCGCCCTCCACCGCCGGTTCGGCGTCATGCGCTCATGCCGTCACGGCCTCACGCGAACGGCACGGCCTCGAAGCCCGCCGCGAGCGCGTCGACGATCCGGTCGAGCTGCTCGCGCTGGATCACGAGCGGCGGTGACAGGATGATCTTCGTGCCGACCGGGCGCACCAGCACGCCGTGCGCGCGCGCCACTTCCGCGACCGCGTTCGCATAGCCGGACAGCGGGTCGATCGGCTCGCGGGTCTGCTTGTTCGCGACGAGGTCGAGCGCGAGCATCAGCCCCTTGCCGCGCACCTCGCCGACCGCCGCGAAGCGTTCGGGGAACGACTGCAGCGCTTCGAGCAGATACGCGCCCTGCTTCGCCGCGTTCGCCGGCAGGTCCTCCTTCACGACGATGTCGAGGCTCGCGATCGCGGCCGCGCACGCGACCGGATGCCCGGCATACGTGTAGCCGTGCATGATCGCGCCGCCGAAATCCGCGTTCGCGGCGAACGCATCCTCGATCCGCGCGTTCACGGCCGTCGCGCCGAGCGGCACGTAGCCGGACGAGATTCCCTTCGCGAGACACATGATGTCCGGGCGCACGCCCCAGCCGCGGCTGCCGAACATGCTGCCGCTGCGGCCGAAGCCCGTCACGACTTCGTCGGCGATCAGCAGCACGCCGTAGCGGTCGCACACCTCGCGCACGAGCGGCCAGTAGTTGGCCGGCGGCACGATCACGCCGCCCGCGCCCTGCACCGGCTCCGCGATGAACGCGGCGACCGTGTCGGGGCTCTGGAACTGGATCTCGCGCTCGAGCATTTCCGCGCAGATGCGGCCGAGTTCCTCCGGATCCTGCGTGAACGGATTGCGGTACAGCCACGGCGTCTCGACGTGGAAGCAGCCGGGCAGGTTCGGTTCGTAGTTGCGGCGGAACACCGTGTTGCCGTTCACCGACGCGCCGCCGAAGTGCGTGCCGTGATAGCCCTGCTTCAGCGAGATGAACTTGGTACGGTCGGCCTGGCCGCGCACCTTCCAGTACTGGCGCGCGATCTTCAGCGCGGTCTCGATCGAGTCGGAGCCGCCCGAGCTGTACAGCACGCGGCGCATCCCTTCCGGCTCCAGCATGTCGATCAGCTTCTTCGACAGTTCTTCCGCGCGCGGATGCGAGATGCCGTCGAACAGCTGGAAGTATTCGAGCTCGTCGAGCTGGCGCACGATCGCGTCCTTCACTTCCTGGCGGTTGTGCCCGACGTTCACGTTCCACAGGCCCGCGACGCCGTCGACCAGCTGCTTGCCGGTTTCGTCGAACACGTAGCAGCCGTCGCCGCGCACGATGCGGATCGGCTTGCGCTGTTTCATTTCGTTCGGGTGCAGCATCGGGTGCCAGAACTTCGCTTCGTTGTAGCTCATTGCAGTCTCCACTTTCGGATCGTTTGAACTTCGACCGCCCGCGGCCGAGGTTCGAGGTTGTCGGGGTGGTCGGAACGGGCGCCGCGCGTCAATGCGCGATGCACACGGATTTGGTTTCGGTGAAGCCTTCGATCGCGTACTGGCCGAACTCGCGGCCGATGCCCGACTGCTTGTAGCCGCCGAACGGCATCGACGGGTCGAGCGGAATGTGACAGTTCACCCACACGGTGCCGGCCTCGATCTGCGGCACGAGGTTCATCACGCGCTTCAGGTCGTTGCTCCAGATGCTCGCCGCGAGGCCGTACGGCGACGCGTTCGCGAGACGCACGGCCTCGGCCGCATCGTCGAACGGCACGACGACGATCACCGGACCGAACACCTCGTCGCGCACGATCGCGCTGTCGGGATGCGGATCGGCGATCACGGCCGGCTTCACGTAGTAGCCGGGCAGGTCGTCCGCCGGCGCGCCGCCCGCGAGGAACGTGAGGCCCGCGCGGCGCGCGCCGTCGATGTGCCGGACGACCGTGTCGCGATGGTGCGCGGAGACGAGCGGGTTGATCTGCGCGGTGGTGTCGAGGCCCGCGCCGAGCTTCATCGACTGCGCGACGCCCGCGAGGCCGTCCGCGAGCTGCGCGAACTTGCTGCGGTGCACGTAGATGCGCGACGCGGCCGCGCACACCTGCCCCTGGTTGAAGAACGCACCGGCGGCGACGCCGTCGAGCGCCTGCGCGACGTCGACGTCGTCGAGCATCACGATCGGGTTCTTGCCGCCGAGTTCGAGCGAGAAGCGCGTCATGTTCTGCACGGCCGCCGCGCCGACCAGCTTGCCGGTCGCGGTCGAACCCGTGAACGAGATCTTCGCGATCGACGGGTGGCTCGCCAGCGCGGCGCCGCACGTGCGTCCGCCGGTGACGACGTTGAACACGCCGGGCGGCACGCCGGCGTCGAGGGCGAGTTCGGCGAGGCGCAGCGCGGTGAGCGGCGTTTCCGGCGACGGCTTCAACACGATCGTGCAGCCGGCCGCGAGCGCCGGAATCAGCTTCCACACGGCGATCATCAGCGGAAAATTCCACGGCACGATCGCGGCGACCACGCCGACCGGCTCCTTGCGCGTATAGGCCGTATAGCGCGCGCCGGGCGGAAACGGGATCGACACGTCGAGCGTCTGGCCGGTGATCTTGGTCGCCCAGCCGGCCATGTAGCGCACGTATTCGACGCTCGCGCCGACCTCGATCGCGCGCGACACGTGGATCGACTTGCCCTGGTTCAGCGTTTCGAGCTGCGCGAGCGTTTCGGCGTCGGCCTCGATCAGGTCGGCGAGCTTCAGCAGGATGCGCTCGCGGTCGGCCGGGCGCAGCCCGCTCCACACGCGCGTGTCGAATGCGTGTTTCGCGCTGGCGACGGCGCGGTCGACGTCGTGCGCGCCGGCATCCGCGACCGTCGCGAGGCGCTCGCCCGTCGACGGGTCGTACACGTCGACCCGCGCGGCCGCGTGCGCTGGCTGCATGGCGCCGTCGATGAAAAGGCCGAAATCGCGTGCGACGAAGGTGCGCACGGTGTCGCTGACCGCGACGAAGTTCGTGGTGCTCATGGGCGTCTCGATGATTGTCATGGCTGGGCCGCGTGCGCGCCGGCATGCGGGTGTCGAACCACTGTAGCGACGAGGGATCGCGCCCGGTGAGCGCAAATTGGCAAGCGCGCGGGGATCGAAACGCGGGTGAGTCGGGAACCTGGCAAGCGCCGCGCTATCGTCGGATGAATCGCGCGGTGCATGGGGTGAGGAAAGAACTACAGGAACAATGTGCCGACCAGCTCGGTGCGGTTCGACACGCCGAGCTTGCGGTACATCCGCATCAGATGCGTCTTGACGGTCGGTTGGCCGAGCGCGAGATCGCGCGCGATCTCCTTGTTCGAGCGGCCGTCGCGTACGAGGCGGGCGATCTGCTCCTCCCGGTGGGTCAGCCGCTCCTCGCAATCGATCCGGTGAATCCCGCGCCGCGCGCGCAGCAACGGGGCCAGCGCGGCTTCGGCGATCGGCTGCAATCGTGCCAGCGCATCGACCTCGCCGGGCGCGAATCGCCCCGCCGTGCTGTTGCCCGCGCCACCTTTCCCGAAGCGCAGCAGCGAAAACGCGCCGACCGTCCGGCCCGCGTCGTCGCGCAGCCAGATCTCGACGACGTCGGCAACATCGTGCCGTTGCAGGAAACGAGTCCAGTATGCGGACGCATCGCGTCTCTCGTCAGGCAATTGGGAAGCCAGCGTCACGACCGCGTGAACGCCCGCCGAGCAGCGCGACGGATGTAGCGGATCGAGCATCCGGTAGCGCGCGATGTAGGCGCGATGCATCGACTCGGGCATGCCGAACAGCTCGAAATCGGCCGGCTCGCCGCTCAGGTCGAGCCGGTAGAACACGATCGCGGACGGGCTCGCGAACGCGTCGAACGCATCGACGCACGCGCGCAGCGCGCGCTGCCAGTCGGCGGCTTCGTGGTCGGCGGCAACGGGTGAAGTCGGCATGATGGGAGCGGCCGGCGGCCGAACGCGTCGAAGTTCGGGCCAGCCTACCGGCACCGAAATGGGCCGGTGAGCACAAATCGGCAATTCGTCTGCTGGTGCTGACGGGCGGACGCACCAGCCGTGTCGCGACAACCGAATCTACGTCAGGAAATCATGCGCCGCGAACCGTGCGGTCGACGATGGCCGTCGAGGGTGGCGCGAGACATCGGACGCGCCGGCTGAGTCTCGACGACGGAATCTGCATCGGGAAGGCATGCGCCGCGAGCCGCGGGACCGGGAATGGACGTCGAAGACGGCGCGGAACATCGCGCGCGCCGATCGAGCGCGATCGACGAAGTTTCCGGAGCGGCCGCGCGTGCGGCCTCGAAACGAAGGCGCGGCGACATGCGCGCCCCGCCCTGTCGGTCAATATCAGTGCGCGTTCGCGGCGAACGTGTCGCAGGCGCTCACTTCGCCCGACTCCATCCCGCGCCGCAGCCAGTACACGCGCTGCTCGCTGGTGCCGTGCGTGAAGCTCTCCGGCACGACGTAGCCCTGGCCTTGCTGCTGCAACCGATCGTCGCCGATCGCGGCGGCCGCCTTCAGCCCCTGCTCGAAATCGCCGGGCTCCATCAGCCGCTGGTTCGCGCGCTGCGCGTTGTTCGCCCACACGCCGGCGAAGCAGTCGGCCTGCAGTTCCATCCGGACCGACAGCGCGTTCGAGCGCGCTTCGCTCGAACGGCGGCGCGCGGCATCGACCTTGTCGGAAATGCCGAGCAGGTTCTGCACGTGATGGCCGACTTCGTGCGCGATCACGTAGGCCTGCGCGAAATCGCCGCCCGCGCCGAACCGCTTGCGCAGTTCGTCGTAGAAGCCGAGATCGATGTACACGTTGCGATCGCCCGGGCAGTAGAACGGGCCCATCGCGGTCTGGCCGGTGCCGCACGCGGTCGGCGTCGAGTTCGTGAACATCACGAGCTTCGGCGCTTGGTACTGCGCATGCAACTGGGTGTTGAACACGCCCGTCCACGTGCGCTCGATATTGCCGAGCACCTTGCGCGTGAACACCGCGCCGGGATCGTTCGCCGGCGCGCCCTGGTGCTGCGCAGGCGCGGGCTGCGCCTGCTGCTGCCGGCCCTGCAGCGCCGACGCGCCTTCGAGCACGACGCGCGGGTCGATCCCGAAAAAATACGATGCGGCCAGCGCGACCACGATCGTGCCGATGCCGATCGTCGCGCGCCCGCCGCCGAACCCGCCGCCGCGTCGATCCTCGACGTTCACGCTTTCTCTTTCGTCGTCCAGCCTCATTGCCGGCCCCTCCCTGTTCTTGTCGATGGTCCGGCCGCGCGATGCGCGACCGGGCGATCGGCCGCCGCGTCCCGCGCCATCGGCCGGCCGTCGCGCCCTGCATTGATGCGCGGGCGCGCCCGCGCCATTTTGCCGTGCTTTTGCGACGCATCGCAAAAATACGGAGGATAGAGCGATTCGGCGCCGAACATCGTCAGCCTTTGCAAAATGACCGCGATCTGGCCGGTCGGCCCGATACGCGTTCATCCTTTCGGCGGATACCGGCGTGCGTCGGCGCCGCCTAAAGTGACTGGAAACGACACCTTCCGGAGAACGACATGGCGCACCCGCAACCTCGTACGATCGCGATCACCGGCGCAGGCACCGGCATCGGCGCCGCGTGCGCGCGCCGCTTCGCCGCGCGAGGCGATCGCGTCGCGCTGATCGGGCGGCGCCTTGTGCCGCTCGACGCGCTCGCTGCCGAGACGGGCGGCCTCGCGCTCGCCGGCGACGCCGCGAGCACGGCCGACTGGGCCCGTTTCCTGTCCGAGATCGCCGCACGGTTCGGCCCCGTCGATGCGCTCGTCGCATGCGCCGGTGGCCACGGTCTCGGCCGCGCCGACGAAACCGACGACACGCAATGGCGCGACGCGATGCATGCGAACCTCGACACCGCGTTCGTCAGCGCACGCGCGTGCTTGCCCGACCTGATCGCGCGGCGCGGCAGCATCGTGCTGGTCGCGTCGATCGCCGCGCTGGCGGCTGGGCCCGGCGTATGCGGCTATACGGTCGGCAAGCATGCGTTGCTCGGGCTCGCGCGTTCGCTCGCACGCGACTACGGGCCGCACGGCGTGCGCGCGAACGCGGTGTGCCCGGGCTGGGTTCGCACGCCGATGGCCGATGCGGAAATGGAGCCGCTGATGTCCGCTCACGGCGACACGCTCGACGGCGCCTACGCGCGCGTCAGTGCCGACGTGCCGCTGCGGCGCGCGGCCGAACCGGACGAGATCGCGGCCGTGTGCGCGTTCCTGGCGTCGCCCGACGCGTCGTTCATGACCGGCGCGACGCTCATCGCCGACGGCGGTGCGATGGTCGTCGATGTGCCGACGCTCGCGTTCGACAAGCTGTGATGCCGGGAGACACGAAGCCCACGTGAAACAGCGTTGCGGGCGGCCGCGCGCCGTCGCGCGCATGCGTTCCGGCACTCGAGCGGCCGCCCCGGCACGCACCGCGCGTTTCCCGCCCCGGAAATCCGCTAACATCGACCGATCCCGCCGCCCCGCGCGCGGCATGGCCTCACCGCTCGGAATTCGATGAACATCCGGTTTCTTGAAACCTTCGTCTGGCTCGCCAAGCTGGAGAACTTCCGGCTCACGGCCGAGAAACTGCACACGACGCAGGCGGCCGTGTCGAGCCGCATCGCGTCGCTCGAAGAGGCGTTCGACGTGCGTCTGTTCGACCGCAACGCGCGCTCAGCCACGCTCACGCCCGCGGGGCGGCGCATGCTCGCGTACGCGGAGCGGATCGTGCGGCTCGACAGCGAGATGCGGCGCGACATCGACGCCGCGAGCGACGCGGGCCTGATCCGGATCGGGGTGATCGAATCGATCGTGCACAGCTGGTTTCCGGCGTTGATGGCGCAATTGCGCGAGCGCTATCCGCGCCTCGACGTCGAAATCACGAGCGATACGACACTGCATCTGGCTCGCCTGCTGAGCACCGATGGCGTCGACCTGATCCTGCAGACCGACCCGGTGCCGGGCCCCGACTTCACGAACCTGCCGCTGTGCGAATTCCCGGTGCGCTGGGCGGCCAGCCCGCGCCTCGGGCTCGGCGGCGAACGGCTCGACGTCGCGCGACTTGCCGCGTATCCGATCATCAGCTTCTCGCGTCACTCGGGGCCGCACGCAACGATCGAACGGCTGTTCGCGGCAGTCGAACGGCCGGCCAGCATCAACTGCATTACATCGGTCGCCGCGATGATCCGGCTCGTCGCCGACGGCTTCGGCGTGGCTGCGCTGCCGCCCGCGATCATCGGGCGCGAACTGCAGGAAGGCGCGCTCGAACTGCTCGACGTCGAACCCGAATTCCCCGCGCTGCCGCTCGTCGCATCGTATCGCACACAGGGCCTGCCGGTCGCCGCGCGCATCGCCGAACTGGCGAGCGAAGTCGCACGCGCGATGCCGGCCGCGTCGAGTCATGCGAAGACGGGCGTATCGGCAAAGGACGAGGCTGTCGGCAAAACCTCCGTCCGCCCCGCGAAAATAACCAAAACCCCAGCGGTCAAACGCACGCCGAAATCCGCACCGCCCGCCACGCCGGCGAAACACCGTCCGCGCCGCTCATAAGAAAATCTGTTCACCGCGAATTTGTTTTCTTGTTGGACGGGCGCAGCCCGTCTTCGGGACACTGCGGTTCCTGACATACCCCGTCACGAGGAATCCGCAATGACCCGCCCTTCCCTTCCACACGGCCAGCTCTGCGTCTGGACGGACATCGACCCCGCGCACGAAGCCGATTTCAACGCGTGGTACGACCGCGAGCACATGCAGGAGCGCGTCGCGATTCCCGGCTTCACGCATGCGCGGCGGTTTCGCGCGACCGACGGCGGCCCGCGCAAGTATCTGGCGCTCTACGTGACGGACACGCTCGACGTATTTCGCAGCGACGCGTACCGGCGCGCATTCACGCAGCAGACCGCCTGGTCGCTCGCGAACTTCGAACGGATGACGCGCACGCAGCGGCGAGTCGGCGAACTGACGATCGAGGCCGGCGATGGCGAAGGCATTCATCTCGCGCTGTTCGTGCTGCCGCCCGAGCGCGTCGACGCGCCGCGCCTGCGCGAGCGCTTCGACGCGGTGCTGAGTGAACCCGGCATCCATGCGGCACGGCTGTTCCGCACCGTGCCCGACCTGTCCGCGCCGATCGGCGCCGATGCGGCTGCGCGCCCGGCCGCCGACGCGCTCGTGCTGATCGAGGGCAGCGATGCGGCTGCCACGCGCCGCGTCGCCGCCGCCATCGCCGGTCACGACGACGTGCGCACTTTCGACCTGCTGTGGCGCGCCGCCGCGCCGCTGCCGGCTGCCGGTCGCGACGCCGAAACGAAACCGGCCGCCGCCGCCCAGCCGGCCTGAACGCCGACTTCGCCACCGCCCGCGTCGTCCGTCATCGGCACGCGCGTCGTCCCGTCATCCTTCACGACATGCCCGACACCATGAGCACTCTCGCCCAGCCCGCCGCCCACGCACCCCGCCGCGTCCGCAACAGCCGACTCGCGACCGCGAGCATGATCGGCACGTCGCTCGAGTGGTACGACTTCACGATCTACAACACGCTCGCCGCGCTCGTCTTCAATCATCTGTTCTTTCCGTCGGTCGATCCGCTGGCCGGCACGATCCTCGCGTTCTCGACCTATGCGGTCGGCTACGTGTCGCGTCCGCTCGGCGGCTTCGTGTTCGGCAACCTCGGCGATCGCATCGGGCGCCGCGCGGTGCTGATGCTCACGCTCGTGCTGATGGGCGTGACGACCGCGCTGATGGGCGCGCTGCCGACGTATGCGCAGGCCGGCATCCTGAGCCCGATCCTGCTCGTCGCGCTGCGCTTCGTGCAGGGTGTCGCGCTCGGCGGCGAATGGGCCGGCGCGGTGCTGCTGTCGGTGGAGCACGGCGACCAGAAGCGGCGCGGGCTGTCCGCGTCGTGGACGCAGATCGGCCCGTCGTTCGGCACGCTGCTCGGCACCGGCTGCATCGCGCTCGTGACGCTCGCCACCACGTCCGACACCTTCCTGTCGTGGGGCTGGCGCGTGCCGTTCGCGGCCAGCGCGCTGCTCGTCGTGTTCGGCTTCTGGTTGCGGCGCGGGGTCGACGAAACGCCGCAATTCGAGCAGCTCGCGGAATCGCACGCGACCGCCGAGGTGCCCGTCGCCGAAGTGCTGAAGTGTCACTGGCGGCGCCTGCTGATCGCGGGCGGCTCGCGCATCGGCTCCGACGTGCTGTACGCGCTGATCGTCGTGTTCACGCTGACCTACGTGACGACCGTGCTGCACCTGTCGCGCCCGGTCGCGCTGACGGCCGTGATGGTCGGCACGGCCTGCAACGCACTCGCGGTGCCGTTCTTCGGCGCGCTGTCGGACCGTTTCGGACGCCGCCCCGTGTACTTCGCCGGCGCGATCGCCGGGATCGTGTGGGCGTTCGCGTTCTTCACGCTGCTCGATTCGGCGCGGCCTGGCCCGATCGTCGCGGCGGTTGCGATCGGCCTCGTGATCCACGCGGCGATGTACGGCCCGCAGGGCGCGTTCGTCACCGAACAGTTCCCGACGCGCGTGCGTTACGCGGGCTCGTCGCTGGCCTACACGCTCGCGGGCATCGTCGGCGGCGGCTTCGCGCCACTCGTGATCGCGACGCTGTTCCGCCAGACGGGGACGACGACGGCCGTGTCGCTGTATGTCACCGCGTCGCTCGTCGTCACGTCGATCGCGCTGCTGGCCGCGCGCGAGACCGCGCACCGGCCGCTCGCGGACTGAGCTTCCCTGCCGATCGTTTCATTCATTCGCACTTCAAATGGATCCCCGCATGCAAGCCCTGTCGTTCAACGTGATGTCCACGCAAGGCGCCCCCGCTCATGTCGACGTCGAAATCGAACGCGTCGTGATTGCCGGCTGGGCCGGCCGCGATCCGGACGCGATCCGCGCACACATCGACGAACTCGCGGCGCTCGGCGTCGCGCCGCCGTCGACCACGCCGTGCTTCTATCGCGTGTCGTCCGCGCTGCTCACGCAGGCGGCATCGATCAGCGTGCTCGGCGCACGCTCGGGCGGCGAGATCGAGTGCGTGCTGATCGACAGCCCGGTCGGCACGCTGGTGACGGTCGGTTCCGATCATACGGATCGGGAAGTCGAGGCCTACGGCGTCGCGGTGTCGAAGCAGATATGCGCGAAACCGCTCGGCCGCGATGCGTGGCGCCATGCGGACATCGCCGGTCACTGGGACGCGATCGAGATGCGTTCGTGGTTGATCAGACCCGGCGGAGAGCGCGTCGCGTATCAGCACGGTTCCGTCAGCGGGCTCCTTGCGCCCGATGCGCTGTGGCAGCGCTTCGACGACCGGCGCACGACGCCCGCGCGCTGCGCGATGTTCGGCGGCACGGTCGCCGTGCACGGCGCGATCGCGGCGATGGGTGACGGTGACACGTTCGAGATGGAATTGCACGATCCGGTGCTCGGGCGCAGTCTCCGGCACCGGTATGCGGTCGAGGTACTGCCGGTCGTCGCATGATGGAAGGTGGCGGATGCGCATGCGATCGAGGACATGAACCGCATGCGGTCCGGCCATCCGCCTGCGCCGCCCGCCGTCATCGCAAGCAGCCCAGCCCGGCGAGCGCCGTCTCGACCGCGGTATCGAGCGGCGTCATCGGCTCGCGGCCCAGCACCGCCGTCACCCGCGCGTTGTCCATCCGGAGCGGCTCGCGCCACAGATAGCGCATCTCTAGCATCTCGCGCATCGTCGTGACGAACGGCGCCGCGGCCCACACGAGCCACCACGGGAATCGTCGCACCGTCGGCCGCATCCCGTGCCGCTGCGCGACGCGGCGCACGGCCTGCGCCATCTGCGTGCCGTCCTTGTCCCAATAACCGCCGAGATGGAAGCGCGCGAACGGCTCGAGCGTGTCGCGTCGCTCGAGCAGCTCGACCATCGTGCGCGCGACGTCCGGCAGGTACGCCCATTGATGGCCGACGCCCGGCCGGCCCGGCACGCTGATGGCCGCGACGGGCCGCCCGGCCTTGACGAGCCCCTGCCCGAACCAGTTGTTGCCCGCATGCGCCCCGAAGAAATCGCCGGCCCGCACGATGATCGTCCGGACGCCCTGCGCGGTCGCCGCCTGCAACCGCCGCTCCATCTCGACGCGGATCGCGCCCTTGCGCGTCACCGGATGCTGCGGCGCGTCTTCGCGCAACTCGGGAAACGCGTCGGGGCCGTAGTTGTAGATCGTCCCCGGCAGCACGACGGTCGCCTGCGCCACCGTCGCCGCCGCGATCGTGTTGTCGAGCATCGGCAACACCTGCGTCGACCAGTTCCGGTAGCCCGGCGGGTTCACCGCATGCACGATCACGCTGCAGCCGCGCGCCGCCCGGACCACCGCGTCGCGGTCGAGCGCGTCGCCACGCATCCATGCGATCCCGTCGCGCTCCACCGTCCCGGCGTCGAGCCCGCGCTTGAGCGCGCGCACCTGCCAGCCGGCATCGCGCAACTGACGCGCGACCTCGCCGCCGATGCCTCCGCTCGCGCCGAGCACGAGTGCCTGTCGTTGCGTTCCGCCTGCGTTTGCCGTCATGGCCGCTCTCCGTGAATGAACCGTTGTCTGCACGCATTCTGGCGCGGAGCCGCCTAATAAGGAATTGCCGAACCCAATGGATCAGCTATACATTTATGCATGACCATCGATATGAACTGGGAACGCTACCGCACCTTCCTCGCCGTGCTGACGGAAGGCTCGCTGTCGGCCGCGGCGCGCGCGCTCGGCATCACGCAGCCAACGGCCGGCCGTCACGTCGCGGCGCTGGAGGCCGCGTTCGGCCAGACGCTGTTCACGCGCTCGCCGTCGGGGCTGCTGCCGACCGAGGCGGCGCTCGCGCTGCGCGGTCATGCCGAGGCGTTGCGCAGCGCGGCGGCCGCGTTCGAGCGCGCGGCCGCGAGTCACGGCGCGGGTGTACGCGGCACCGTCCGGATCTCGGCCAGCGACGTGATCGCGGTCGAGGTGCTGCCACCGATGCTTGCGCAGTTGCGGCGCGACCATCCAGGGCTCGTCATCGAACTGGTGCCGACCGACCGCATCCAGGACGTACTGAACCGCGAGGCCGACATCGCAGTGCGGATGGCGCGGCCCGCGCAGGAAGCGCTCGTCGCACGGCGCATCGGCGAGATCGACGTCGCGCTGCATGCCCGCGACGATTATCTGGCGCGCAACGGGACGCCGTCGTCGACGGACGAACTCGCGCATCACGCGCTGATCGGTTTCGATACGGTGACGCCGTTCATCCGCTCCGCGGGACGCGGGATGCCGCTGTGGAAGCGCGATGCGTTCGCGCTGCGTACCGACAGCAATCTCGCGCAACTTGCGATGATTCGCGCCGGCTACGGGATCGGCTTCTGTCAGAACCGGCTCGCGCAGCGCGATGCGCGGCTCGTGCGCGTGCTGCCGGACGGGCCCGCGATGAAACTGGAAACCTGGGTGGTCATGCACGAAGATCTGCGCGCGAGCCCGCGTTGCCGGGCCGTGTTCGATGCATTGGCGAACGGGCTGCGCGCATATGCCGAAGGGACGGCCGACTAGGTCGCTCCAGCCCTCTGCGCTCGCGCATCGCTGCAACGCGCTATTCGTGGATCTTGCCGGCGAACAGGATGTCGGCCACGCGTCGCCACGGGTTGTCGGGCAGGTCGTAGCAACGCAGCCCGTCCTCGGACGCCTCGGCCCAGTCGACCATCGCCTCCAGATACTCGCCGATCGAGCGGTTTTCCCAGCCGAGCGCGGCGGCCGCGAACGGCGACGGCGGCACGTCGGCGTCGAGCTGACGCTCCTTGTGCCAGTCGTGGCCGAGCACGCGCAGGAAATGGATCAGCGAGCGCTCGTCGACCACCCGCTCCAGCGCGTGCTGCAGCCGCGCGGCCATCTCGCTTTTCAGTTCGTCGTTCATGCGTCTCGCCCCCTGCTACGCAACGTTCGGAAAGCTTCCACCTCGCACCAACCGGGATACCTTTCCTCGACGATGAAGAAATCGTCGAAATGGACCAGCCCGAGCCGCTCGAGCAACGCCCCCGAAATCTCCCGATATTTTCATCGGTAACGACTCCCGTCGAATACGTGCCTCCGCGCCGACGCGCATGCCTGCGTCACATCAGCAACTGCCGCGACAGCACCTCGCGCGCCTGCGTGACCGTCGCGCGTTCGCCCGGCATCGGCGGCGTCAGCGAGAACACGGCGTCGGGCAGCGCCGGCAGCCGGTATTTCGCGCCGAGCCGCACGAGACCCTCGCCGATCGCCGATGCGCACAGGCAGCCGACGCCGAGCCCCGCCGCCAGCATCGACTGCAGCCCCGCGACACCCGACGCGCTGTGCACGAGCACATACGGCGCGTGCTGCTCGTCGAGCGAGCGCACGGCGATCTGATGCATCATGCAGTCGTCCGGCAGCAGCACGAGCGGCAACGGCTCGGGCAATTGCTCGGCGAGCGCGGGCGACGCGACCCACGATAGCGGCTCGCGCCGCAACACCCAGCGCGTATCGGCCGACGCGGGCCGGAACGGGCCGCTCGACAGGTTCATCACGACACCGAGATCGATCTGTCCGCGCGCATGCGCGGCTTCGATCTCGGCGCTCTTCATCGCGCTCACGTGCAGGCTCAGTTGCGGGTAGCACTCCCGCAACCGCGCGAGCAGGCCCGCGACTTCATGCGTCCGGTAGTAATCGGTGATCGCGACGCGCAACTCGCCCTTGATCGCCCGTCCGCGAACTTCGTCGAACGCGGCCTCGTTCAGTGCGACGATGCGGCGCGCATGCTGCAGCAAACGTGCGCCGGCCGGCGTCGGCTCCACGCCGCGCTTGCTGCGCACGAACAGCGGCACGCCGGCGCGCAATTCGAGCTTGCGCACCTGCTCGCTCACCGTCGACTGTGACAGATGCAGCAACGGCGCGGCCGCCGTAAGGCTGCCCGCATCCGCCACCGCCGCGAAAGTGCGCAACTGATCCAGATCGAAACCGCGCATCACCCTCTCCATCCATCGAATAACCCGATGGATGCTACCACTAATTCCCGCTTTTCCGATTAATCTGCAATCCGCAGAATGTCGGTTCAACGGGTTTCGACCTACGTTGCGGCCCTCTTTCTTCCGGACTTCCGTTCATGACCGACAACACCCTCGCCCCTTGCGCGCCGGCCGGCTCGGCCGCCGCGGCGCCGCCGCGCAGCCATCACGGCTGGGCGCTCGTGGTCCTGCTGGTCGGCGCCATTCTGCCGCCGCTCGACTACTTCATCGTGAATCTCGCGCTGCCGGCCATCCGCGACGGCATCGGCGCACGACCGTCCGAGCTGCAGCTCGTCGTGTCGGCCTACGCGTGCGCGAACGCGGTCGTGCAGATCACCGGCGGGCGTCTGGGCGACCTGTACGGCCGCAAGCGGATGTTCATGATCGGGATGGCCGGCTTCGTCGTCGCATCGACGCTGTGCGGGCTCGCCGGCAGCGGCGCGGTGCTGGTCGGCGGCCGCGTGCTGCAGGGCCTGTTCGCCGCGATCCTCGCGCCGCAGGTGCTCGCGACGATCCGCAGCGTGTTCAGCCCACAGGAGCAGGTGCGCGTGATGGGTTTCTACGGTTTCGTGTTCGGCCTCGCGGCCGTGATCGGCCAGCTGGGCGGCGGCGCATTGATCAGCCTGCATCCGTTCGGGCTCGGCTGGCGCGCGATCTTCCTGGTCAACGTGCCGATCGGCATCCTCGCGCTGCTCGGCAGCTGGCGCTTCATCCCGGAAAGCCGGCCGCCGCGCGGCCAGCGTATCGACGTGCCCGGCACGGTACTGCTGTCGCTGTCCCTGCTGATGCTCGTCTATCCGCTCACGCACGGACGCGAGGCAGGCTGGCCGCTGTGGATGGCCGCGTGCATCGCCGGCGCGCTGCCGATGCTCGGCGCGCTGCTGGCGGTCGAAGCGCGCCGGCTCGCCGGCGGCCGCGATGCGCTGCTCGACGTGCGCCTGCTGCGCAATCCGGTCGTCGCGCTCGGGCTCACGCTCGCGTTCCTGTTCTACATGCTGAGTGCATTCTTCCTGAGCTACGGGATCTATCTGCAGGGCTGCCTGAACTGGTCGCCGCTCGCGTCGGGGCTGGCGATCCTGCCGCTCGGCATCGGCTTCCTCGCGAGCCCGCTGCTGATGCCGCGCCTCGTCGACCGGTTCGGCGGCCATCGCGTGCTCACGCTCGGCTTCGCGATGCTCGCGGCCGGCGTCGCGACCGCCGCCGCACTGGCCGGCGACCACGCGCCCGGCCCGGGCTTTTACGCGGGCATCGCGGCGATCGGCATCGGACAAGGCCTCGTGCTGCCGTCAGTCGTGCGGATCGTGCTCGCGGAAGTCGACGCGGCGCGCGCCGGGGTCGCATCGGGCATGGTCAGCACGATGCTGCAGATCGGCGCGGCCGTCGGGGCGGCGACACTCGGCGGGCTGTTCTTCGCGCGGCTCGGCGCGCAGCCGGGCGCGCTCGACTACGTGCAAGGGTTCAGGACGGCGATGTGGGCGCTGACGGTCGTGCTGCTCGTGTGTGTCGCGTTGTCGGCCGCACTGGGGCCGATGCATCGTCGGTTGCGGGCCGGCACGTGACGACGCAGGCCGGACGACACATCGCCGGCAGCGAATCGGGGCATGCGCGATCGCTTGCCGGCATCAACCTCACTTGTGATGTTTGCGTTGCGCGTGCCGCGCTTCCCATTCGGCCAGCTCGACGCGATAGCGCGCCAGCGCTTCGTCGTACAGGTCGAAAACGCACGGCGAGCAGCCGCTGTTGCAGCAATCTTCCAGTTCGGGTTGTTCGGGCGGGGTGGGACGCGGATCGTCGGCGAGCGTTTCCGCGGAGGCAGGCTTGGTCACGGCTTCAGTCACATGATGTCGAACGCCCAGTATACGGTGATGGTCCGCCGCATGCAGGCATGCCGGCCGTATGCAGCCGCGCAACCTGCCGATCGAAATCGCGACGGTCACGCAACTGCTGCGTGCGCGATTTCGCATGCCCTGACGTCATGCTCGAGTGCGACCGTCCGCCATCCGCTACGCCACGCGACCGTTCACGGGAATCGATGCACCGGTGATCGCCTGCGCGTCAGTCGACAGCAGGAACCCGATCGTCGCGGCGATCTGTTCGGGCCGGACCCAGCGCGTGAAATCCGCGTCGGGCATGTCCGCGCGGTTCGGCGGTGTGTCGATGATGCTCGGCAACAGCGCATTCACGGTCACGCCGCGATCGAGCAGTTCCGCCGCCAGCGCCTCGGTGAGTCGCGCGACGCCCGCTTTCGCGGCCGCATACGCGCCCATTCCCGCGCCTGCCTTGAACGCCGCGCCCGCGCCGATGTTGACGATGCGGCCCGCCGGGCTCGCCACCAGATACGGCAGCGCGGCCTTCGACGCATTCAGCGCCGTCTTCACGTTCAATTCGTACATGCGGTCCCATGTGGCCGCGTCGCCATCGGCGATCGTCTGCCACACGAACGCGCCTGCAATATTCAGCAGCGCGTCGACCCGGCCGAATTCGCGATTCACGGTATCAAGTGCGCACGCAGCCGCCTGCGGATCGACGAGATCGATGCGGCCGAGGCGCAGCGCATCGGCCGGCACGCCGGGCAACGCCTGCGCGTCCGGCGCTGGGCCACGGCCGATCAGCGCGACGCGCGCGCCGTGCCGGCCGAGCCAGGCGGCGGTTGCGACGCCGAGGTGGCCGAATCCGCCGGTGATTGCGACAGCTTTGCCTTTCAAGTCGTGGGCCATCGATGTGTTCTCCTGAGTCGAAGGGAGTGGGATGATACGCGGTTCGGTACGATGCCGGCCGCGATACGGGCGTGCCCGCCCGGCGTTTCGACAGCGTAGCGCCGTTCACGCCTCCGTGCGCGCTGCGACGGATGCGTCACCATCGAGGAAGTCGATCCGACGATCCACTGCGGCTTCGCAGGTGCGCACCACGCGTGACCGCGGGCCGCCGGGCATAATGCGCGATCACGGCGCGCCGCACGATGCACCGTGATCGCGCCGAGTCGCCGAACGGCCCGCGCCGTTTGCGTATCGAACCCCGAACCTCAACCCGTCTATCCCATGCAAGTACTCGTCGTTGGCACCGGCAAGCTGGCAACCGAACTGCTCGGCTCACACCGGCTCGACCCGGCAACCTGTCGCGTGATGGCCTGGTCGGACCCCGCACGCGGCGACGTCCGTTCGATCGTCGTGCACGCAGGATCCGGCCGAGAGCTGCCTGCGGCGATCGAATTCTGCCGCGCAACGGGGTCGCCGCTCGTCGAGCTGTCCACCGGCTCCGACCTCGAAACCGGATCGCACGACTTCCCCGTCGTGCTCTGTCCGAATACGAACATCCTTATGCTCAAGTTCATGAGCATGCTGGAAACCAGCGGCCATCTGTTTCGCGACTGCCACATCAGCGTGACGGAGTCGCATCAGGCGAGCAAGACGTCCGTGCCCGGCACCGCGGTCGGCATCGGCCGGTCGCTCGGCGTTCCGGCGCTGGACATCCACTCCGTGCGTGACCCCGCCGAGCAGCGCGACGCGTTGCAGATTCCCGACGACCAACTCGGCCGTCATGCGTTCCACCGGATCCGCATCGAGGACGGCGCATGCAGCCTGCAATTCGAATCCCGCGTATACGGCGCGTCGCCTTACGCGGATGGCGTGTCGCGGATCGTCGAGGCCGTCCGGCAGCACGAGCTCGAACCTCGCCGGTACTCGATCGTCGAGTTCATTCACAACGGCTGGCTGTAGGCGCGACGATGCGCGCGACGCGCGAGCGACGCCCCTGCCGGCCCACTCGACGACCCTGATCGCACGATCGCGCACGCGCCCCCTTACCCGTCACCCAGCACGACCCCACTCTCCGGCAACGTCGCCCCGCCGTCGACCACGATCGTCTGCCCGGTGATGTACGTCGCATCGGCCGACGCGAGAAACAGCATCGCGTTCGCGATGTCCTCCGGCTCGCCCATCCGCGCGAGCGGAATGTCGCGTGCGATCTGCGCGGCGACCGACGCATCGCCGAGATTGCCGGCCGCCGGCGTGCGGATCATCCCCGGCTCGACGCCGTTGACCGTCACGTTGCGGCGCGCGAGTTCGAGCGCCGCCGCGCGAATGAAGCCGTTCACGCCTGCCTTCGACGCCGCGTAGTGCGCGAGCCCCGGATAGGCGACGCGCGGCCCGGTCACCGACGACGTGACGAGCAGCCGCCCCGCCCCCGCACGTTCGAATGCCGGCAACGCGGCCTGTGCGAGCCAGAACAGCGCCGACAGGTTGACCGACAGCGTGCGCTCGAGCATCGGCGCATCGATCTGCTCGAACGGAGTCAGCGGGAAGTACGCGGCGTTGTGCACGACGACGTCGAGCCGGCCGCCATCGCGCTCGACCGCCTCGACCAGCGCGACGAGTTCGTCTCGGCTCGCGGCGTCGACGCGATACGCGCGCGCATCGCCGCCCGCGCTGGCAAGCGCGTCCGCCTGCGCGGCAGCGGCATCGCCGTTGAGATCGGCGAGCGCGACGAATGCACCGGATTGCGCGAAACGGCGCGCGATCGCCGCGCCGATCCCCTGCGCCGCGCCCGTGACGAGCACGACGCGGCCGCTGAAATCCGCACGCAGGCGGCCGCTGCCCGGCACGGCGTTCATTGCCGCGCCTCGCCGGCGAGCGGATGCACGGTTTCGTTCAGCACCTGCGCATGCGCGCCGATCGCGAAGTTCGACAGCGTGCCGAAATCGCCGGCCTGGTATCCGAAGATCTTGCCGTCCGTCTTGCGTTGCGCGAGGTCGATCAGCACGACGCCAAGCGTCGGCACCACCTTTTCGCGCCATACGAACAGATACAGCTGCTCGGCAAGCCGGAAGTAATGGCAGCGGTCCACGTCGGCCAGCCCGCCTTCGACGCCCTGCAGACACTGCCATGCGTAGAAGTTCTCGTTCAGGTAGATGTGCTCGTAGCATTCGGTCGGGCTGTAGCGGTACAACGTCCGCTTGCCGATCAGTTCGCGCGTGGGCCCGTGCAGCGGGCCCGGCTGCGCATGACCGCCGAGCGTGCCATGCCGGAACGTCGCGTCGACGCCCGTCAGCGGCAGCCCGCGCGCGACGCGCGTGAACGCGTCGACGTGCGTATCGGCTTCGGTCGGCAGCGTGCCGATTACCGACGTCCACACGCCGTCGCCGACGTCGATCACGAGACTGACCGACGTCGCGCGCGCTGCCGGGTCGATGTAGTCGACGAAGTACAGATCGTCGCGCAGCCGCGTGATGCGGCACGGCGCACGGCCGCCCGTGTCGGTCGCCGCGTCGCGCCATTGCAGCGCACCTGCCTCGAACGTATAGACGCGCCATGCGCCCGATGCGTCGCCGAGGGCCAGCGACCGCCCGACGAGCGCGTCCACCGGCGCGAGGATGTTCGCGTCCGGCGCGAAGCCGTCCGCGAGCGCGCCAACCTGAATGAATACCGGATCCTGTCGTTCCATCTGCCGTCTCCCGCGCAGCTTCAGGCCCGGCGGGCCGTGTACGCTGCTCATGTGCACATGGTGCGGGCTGCGCGCGCCGCGCGGTATCGGCCAAAAGGATGAAGGGCGCGCGGCGCCGGAACGCGCTAAAGTGCACGTGATCCGCGCCGCTGCCGGCGCGAGGAGCGCCCATGCACCGTGTCACCCATTACCGACGCACCGATGAAGGCATCGAGGCGATCAGCCTCGAGTCCGACCGCACGTTTCCGCGGCACGCGCACGACGAATTCGGGGTCGGCGTGATCGTCAGCGGCGCGCACCGGTCCTGGAGCGGACGCGGGCAGGTCGACGCGCTGGCCGGCGACGCGATCATGGTCAATCCGGGCGAAATGCACGACGGCATGCCGATCGAAACGGGCACGGGCCGGCGTTGGCGAATGCTGTACCTCGCGCCCGCACTGGTCGCGGGCGTCGCGGCGGAAGAAGGCCTCGGCGGTGTCGAGCTCGCGCATCCGGCCGTGCGTGACGCGCGGCTCGCGGCCGCGTTCGGCCGGCTGCATGCACGGATCGTCGCAGGAGACTCGCTGCCGCTCGCCCGCGACGAAGCGCTCGTCACGCTGGTCGCCGGGCTGCTTGCGCGGCACTCGAACCGCGCGCTGCCACCCGCCGGCGTCGCGCCGGCGATCCGCGTCGCCCGCGAGCGACTCGATGCGGCGCCCGCCGCGCCCGTTTCGCTGGCGGAACTCGCCGGCCTGAGCGGCGTGAGCCGCTTCCAGCTGCTGCGCGGATTCGCGCGCGAACTCGGCATCACGCCGCACGCGTATCTGATGCAGTCGCGCACGCGGCTCGCGCGCGCACTGCTCGCCAGCGGCCGGCCGATCGCGGATGCCGCGGCCGAAGCCGGTTTTGCCGACCAGAGCCACCTGACGCGCGCATTCACACGCCAGTTCGGGATCACGCCGGGACGATTCACGCAGGCAGGCTGACGGGCCTCGCCGTCGCGGCGTGGCCACCCGGTGCGCGGCGATGTCGATCTGCGCCGCCCGGCAGCAACGGCTCTGAATGGCGGCGCTACCGTTCAACCGAGATACCGGACAGGACACATCGCCGTTTCCGCTCACCCGCCTCGCTCGCCGACGCCGCTGCAATTTCGTTCAAGACGCCCGCGCCGCCGCACGCGACGATGCGGCACATGAAGACACGACTGATCGGCTATCTCTATCTCGCCACCGCAATGGCCGGCGTCGGCAGCACCGTCATCGCGAGCCGCCTCGCGGCCGGCGGCCTGCCGCCGTTCGCGGCCACCGTGCTGCGCTTCCTCATCGCAACCCCGCTGCTGTTCGCGCTGATGCGAGCGCAGCGAATGCGATGGCCGAGGGTCTCCGCACGCGACGCCGTGCTGCTGGTCGTACAGGCCGCGGCGGGCGGGGTCGGCTATACGGTGCTGCTGATCATCGGCACGAAGTTGTCGTCGCCGGTCGATGCAGGCGTGATGCTCGGCACGCTGCCGGCGATGTCGACGCTGATCGCGGCGGTCGTGCTGCGCGAACGGCAGACGCCGCGCGACTGGGGCGCGGCCGCGCTGGCCACCGCCGGCGTGCTGTTCGTCACGTTCGCGCCCGGCCAGGCCATGCCGTCGCTCCGGACGCTCGCCGGCGACGCGCTGGTGCTGGCCGCCGTCGCCTGCGAGGCCGCGTTCATCCTGCTCAACCGGCGGCTGTCGGCGCCGTTGCCGCCGCTCGCGCTGTCGACGGCGATGTCGGGCCTCGGCTTCGTGATCGCGCTGGTGCCGGCCGCGTTCGAATGGCACGCGCTGGCGAGCGGCTGGAACATCGGCGCGGTGTCGGCGATCGCATACTACGCGCTGGTGCCGACCGTGCTCGGCTATCTGTGCTGGTACGCGGGTTCGGCTCGCACGAGCGGCACCGAAGCCGCGCTGTTCACGGCAGTCGCGCCGGTCTCGGCCGTGCTGTTCGCGGTCGCGCTGTTCGGCGAGACGCTCGGCGGCACGCGACTGCTCGGCATCGCGCTCGTCGTCGCGGGGATGGTGGTGGGTGCGACACGGCGGCGCGAGCCGCCGGCACCCATCACGTCAACCGGCTGCCTCGATGGCTAGCCCGTTCGTCAATCGGTGGCCGTCACGGCCCGCCATCGACGACTGTAGGAATGTGTCCGCACGCGGCAAAATCGTTGCGTACCGTCGCGCAAGATGCAATATTCGCGTGGCCGGGCCATTTGACCACCATCGAACAATAATTCGCATTGCCATGAACAAGAAGGAAGCCAAAACAAGAATCGCGGCGCTGCTGTCCGCGGGCGCGAGGAAAGCCGACGTGCTCGCCGAGCTCGCCGGACAGGGCCTCAAGGATCGCGTGCTCGCGCGCCTCATCGCGTCGCGCCCCGACCCCGATCTGTGCCGGAAGAACAAGGTGCACACCCGGATCCTGATCGCGCTCGGCATCGCGCAGTTGCTGATCAGCCTCGCACTCG
This sequence comes from Burkholderia sp. AW49-1, assembly GCF_053427845.1. NCBI lineage: Bacteria > Pseudomonadati > Pseudomonadota > Betaproteobacteria > Burkholderiales > Burkholderiaceae > Burkholderia > Burkholderia sp. AW49-1. Next base: position 40,391 of record NZ_JBSAXF010000042.1, read on the forward strand.
CCTATCTGCTCCTGGTGGATGGGCTCAGCATCGGCGCCGCGGTGCTGTTCCTCGCATTGACGGTGCCGCTGTCGCTGCTGTTCATCTGGGGCTTCGCGACTCATCGCGTTGGCGCGTATCACGCGTTCATCATTCTGTCGCTGCTGCAACTGCCGAGGACCATCGCCGATCTCGGCCGCGATCCGTCGGCCGCGCTGCCGACCCTCGGGGTGACGGTCATCCTGGTCGGCTACGTCTGGTTCGTCCGCAACCGGCTGTTCCCGGACTTCGGCTGGTTCACGCCGCGCAAGGTCGAGGGCCGTTACGCGTTCGTCGAAAACGCCTGACGCTGTCGACCGCGCGCCATGAAAAAGGCGCCGGGCCGCCCCGCGATCGCGGAACGGCCCGGCGCCTTCTGCATTCCGGAATCCGGTGGCTTACTTGGCCTTCTCGGCCGTATCGCTGATTGCCTGGCCACCCTTCGAAATGTCCTGCCCCATGCCTGCAACGGTATTGCAACCGGCGAGCGCGGCGGTCACCACCAGCAGCATTGCAGCAATCGTACGCGTCATTCTCATTCTCCTTCGAGTCAACATGCCCGACCGGGCGAATCGTATGTGGCGTGATGTCCTGCGGCTCGCAGGACACGGGGCCTGACCTGATTATACGGAGACGGCCGCCGCGCGCCAGTGTTCGCCGAGTCGGCGCGACGCAGGCCACACGGGCCATCGTGCAGATTTTCCTTGACTTCGGCCGGTCTCGAACTAATATACGCACCGCGTATATTTTTCGTCAGGTGCCGCCGATGACCGTTCCCCAGCAAGCCTTCCTGCGCGACGCGATGCGCCGCCTCAACATGACCCGCGAAGCGTTCGCGAACCGCATCGGCGTAAGCCGCCGTGCGCTCGACACGTGGCTGTTGCCCGACGACTCGCAGGAATCGCGCGGCATGCCCGAGATCGTCGAGCGCTTCGTGTCGGAAATCGTCGAACGCCCGGCACCGGATGGCGGAGACTATACGCAAAGCGTAGAAAAGCAGGGGCTCGCGAAGCAATTCCTGTTCGAAGGCAAGCCGCAGCTGATTTCCGTGGACCAGTTCTCACGGGATTCGGTCGAGGCGCTGTTCCGCGTCGCCGACGTGATGCAGCCGATCGCGCGCCGCCACAAGATCTCGCGCGTGCTCGAAGGTGCCGTGCTCGGCAACCTGTTCTTCGAGGCCAGCACGCGCACCCGCGTGTCGTTCGGCGCGGCTTTCTGCCGGCTCGGCGGCTCGGTGTGCGACACGACCGGCTTCACGTTCTCGTCGATGGCCAAGGGCGAATCGATCTACGACACGAGCCGCGTGATGGCCGGCTACGTCGACGCGCTCGTGATCCGCCACCCGGAGAAGGGCTCGGTTGCGGAGTTCGCGCGCGCGACCAACTTGCCGGTGATCAACGGCGGCGACGGTCCGGGCGAGCACCCGAGCCAGGCGCTCCTCGATCTCTATACGATCCAGCGCGAGTTCTCGCGACTCGGCAAGATCGTCGACGGCGCGCATATCGCGCTCGTCGGCGACCTGAAATACGGCCGCACCGTGCACTCGCTCGTCAAGCTGCTCGCGCTGTACCGCGGGCTGAAGTTCACGCTCGTGTCGCCGCCGACGCTCGAAATGCCCGCGTACATCATCGACCAGATCGCGACGAACGGCCACGTGATCGAGCAAACGAACGACCTCGCGGCCGGGCTGCGCGGCGCGGACGTCGTCTACGCGACGCGGATCCAGAAGGAGCGCTTCACCGACGAGTCGTTCGAAGGCTACACGCCGGATTTCCAGATCAACCAGGCGCTCGTCGACTCCGTCTGCAAGCCCGACACGCTGATCATGCACCCGCTACCGCGCGACAGCCGGCCCGGCGCGAACGACCTGTCAGTCGACCTGAACCGCGATCCGCGCCTCGCGATCTTCCGGCAGACCGACAACGGCATTCCCGTGCGGATGGCGATCTTCGCCGTGCTGCTCGGCGTCGAGAATCTGGTTCAACATTCGATGCGCGACGCGACGTGGCGGCCACCGGCGTACCTCGGGCCGGAGGATGCGGTGTTTCACGGGATCGATTGACGCGCCGCCGTAACACACAAAACGCGCCGCCTTGC
>NZ_JBSAXF010000043.1:0-39858 GCF_053427845.1 Burkholderia sp. AW49-1
TCAGCAGCGCTGCGTTTTCAGCAGCAGAGAAGCGAGATTATGAACCGTCTTTTTCAGCTCGTCAACAACTTTCTGAACTACTTCGTTGCGACGGCGGGGGTTCAACTTCGTGTGCGCTGGGGTTCTACAACCTACCCTCGACCGCACCGCTTCCCTTCTTCCTCCGCGCCGCGTTGCCGTTAGCGCGAAAGAGGCGTGATTCTAAGCACCCGCCTCGACCTCCGCAACCCTTTTGTGAAAATATTTTGAAAAAGCCCCCGCGCGCTGCCGCGCACGGGGCTTCAGGTTCGAGGGGCCGCGTGCCGCCCGCAATTTCAAAGAAGTCGGCGGTTCATCGCTCTATATATATAGAGAGACGTCACTTGCCGCCGACTGCAGCCTGCAGCCGCTCCATCGGCACTGCATCGGCCATGACCGCGTAACCCGCATCACTCGGGTGAATGCCGTCGCCGCTGTCATACCGGCGCTGCAGCACACTCGGGCGAGCCGGGTCGCGCAGCACCGCGTCGAAGTCGACCACGCCGTCGAATCCGCCGCCGCTCCGGATCCAACGGTTCACCTCGAGCCGGACCGCCTCGCGTCCGGCCGGCAAGGCCGCAGGCGTGAGCGTCGCGCCAAAGACCTTCACGCCCTGGCGATGCGCTGCCTCGATCAACCGGCGGTAGCCGTCGATCAACGAAGCGGCCGTGACCTGCGTATGCGGGTTGTCGCAATCGAGCCCCGCACGCGGCGGCATCGCCGCAAAGTTGATGTCGTTGATGCCGATCAGTACGATCGCCACCTTCACCCCCGCACGCGAAAGCGCGTCGCGCTCGAACCGCGACGCCAGCGACGTGCCGTAGCATGCCGAATCGCTCAGCAGCCGATTGCCGCTGATCCCGAGATTCACGACGCCGAGCGAATCCGAACCTGCCGCGGTCAGCCGGCGCGCCAGCGCATCCGGCCAACGACGGTTGCGGTTCAGGCTCGAGCGCAGCCCGTCGGTGATCGAGTCTCCGATCGCGGCGACACTCGCTCGCGCGGCGCCCGCCTCGACGGCCAGTTCGGTCACCCACGCATACTGGGTAAAGCGTGTGCGGAATGCGCCGGCGCCCGGATCGTTCACGTGATCACCCGGCGTCGATACGTAATTGAGCTGGTTCGATACACGGTGCCACACGGTCATCCGCTGGTTTGCCCCCATCCGCAAGCTGATCGCATACGGCTGCCCGGCCGTCACGTCGATCGCCACCGGGTCGCTTTCGAGTTCCTGGCCCGGGGCGAGCGTCACCGACGTCTTGCCGCCGAAGCGCACGGCAGCACCCGTCGCGTCGGCAAGCGCCGCGCCGTCACCGGCGCGCGCGAGACTGGCAGCCTCGATCACCAGCGGCGCGCGACCGTAGGCGTTGCTGACGCGAATCCGCGCGGCATGCCCGGAAACCGTCGGGTAGACGATTTGCCGAACGGTTCGCCCGGCCACGTCGGGTGCGCGGTAGAGCGGCGGCGGCGCAGCCAGGTCGGGAATCGGCTGCAACGCGGTCGCCCACGCAGCGACCCACCCGGCCGGCGCGGCCGAGGCCGCGAGTGGCGACAGGAAAACGGATGCGCCCAGCACGGTCGCGACGAAACTGCTTCGAAATGACATCGGCGAAATCCTCATCGGAAAGCAGGCATTGTGCCGCAGAAGCCGCCAGTCTCACGCGCCCACCCACCCCTCCCGACCGGCGATCGCGCCCCGCGCCCCACGTTTACCCGAGTCCCGATGCAAATCCGCAAGAAATTTATTAACCGACCGGTCGGTTGGTTTATACTTCGCACACATTCAACCGGACGAGATCCTCCGCCATGTACACGCAATCCCTCGACATCCCCGGCAACGTCGCACCGCTCGACGCCGCAGCCGAGTCGCCCGAGCACGCGCGGTTCGACGCGGTCATGGCCGCGGACGGCAAGATCGAACCGCAGGACTGGATGCCCGACGCCTATCGCAAGACGCTGGTCCGCCAGATTTCGCAGCACGCGCACTCGGAAGTCGTCGGCATGCTGCCGGAAGGCAACTGGATCTCGCGCGCGCCGAGCCTGAAGCGCAAGGCGATCCTGCTCGCGAAAGTCCAGGACGAAGCCGGCCACGGCCTCTATCTATATAGCGCGGCCGAAACGCTCGGCGTATCGCGCGACGCGCTGATCGACGCGCTGCACGCCGGCAAGGCGAAATACTCGAGCATCTTCAACTATCCGACGCCGACCTGGGCCGACGTCGGCGTGATCGGCTGGCTCGTCGACGGCGCCGCGATCATGAACCAGATCCCGCTGTGCCGCTGCACGTACGGCCCGTACGCGCGCGCGATGATCCGCGTGTGCAAGGAAGAGTCGTTCCACCAGCGCCAGGGCTTCGATGCGCTGCTGTCGATGATGAAGGGCACCGACGCGCAGCGCGCGATGGTCCAGCAGGCGGTGAACCGCTGGTGGTGGCCGGTGCTGATGATGTTCGGCCCGAGCGATGCGGATTCGGTCCACAGCAACCAGTCCGCGAAATGGGGCATCAAGCGAATCTCGAACGACGACCTGCGGCAAAAGTTCGTCGACGCGACGGTCGACCAGGCGAAGGTGCTCGGCGTGACGCTGCCCGACCCGGACCTGAAATGGAACGAGGCGCGCGGCCACCACGACTACGGCGCGATCGACTGGGATGAATTCTGGCGCGTCGTCAACGGCGACGGCCCGTGCAACAAGGAACGCCTCGCGACCCGCGTGAAGGCACACGACGACGGTGCGTGGGTGCGCGAAGCCGCGCTCGCGCACGAAGCCAAGCGCCGCGCCCGCGCCGAACAGCACGCCGCCTGAGCGGCAACCATCGAATACAGGATTCAGGAGAGAGTGATGAACAAGGAATGGCCGATCTGGGAAGTGTTCGTGCGCAGCAAGCAGGGCCTCGACCACAAGCATTGCGGCAGCCTGCACGCGGCCGACGCGTCGATGGCGCTGCGCATGGCGCGCGACGTCTACACGCGCCGCCAGGAAGGCGTGAGCATCTGGGTGGTGCCGTCGTCGGCGATCACCGCGTCGGATCCGGCCGAGAAGGCCGAGCTGTTCGAACCGGCGGGCGACAAGATCTACCGTCACCCGACGTTCTACACGCTGCCCGACGAAGTCAACCACATGTAACGCCCGCCATGACGATCACGCCCGAACACCTCTCCTACGTGCTGCGCCTCGCGGACAACGCGCTGATCCTCGGTCAGCGCAACGCCGAATGGTGCGGCCATGGCCCGATCCTCGAGGAAGACATCGCGCTCACCAACATGAGCCTCGACCTCATCGGCCAGGCCCGCATGCTGTATACGCACGCAGCCGAGCTCGACCGCCAACTGAACGGCGCGGCGAAGACGGAAGACGACTACGCGTACTTCCGCACCGAGCGCGAGTTCGCGAACTTCACGCTCGCCGAGCTGCCGCACTACGGCCCGATCGCCGGCACCGCGCACGCCGACAAGGACTACGCGGTGACCATCGTCCGCAACTTCCTCTACGCGACGCTGATGCTGCACGTGTGGACCGCGCTCGAAACGTCGACTGACACGCAACTCGCCGCGATCGCCGCGAAGTCGGCAAAGGAAACCCGCTATCACGTGCAGCATGCGCGCGAATGGCTGGTGCGCCTCGGCGACGGCACCGACGAATCGCATCGCCGTGCACAGGCCGCGCTCGACTACCTGATTCCGTACACGCGCGAGTTCTTCGCGGCCGACGCGATCGACGACGCGGTTTCCGCACCGGGCATCGGCCCGGCGCCGGCCGCGCTCGAAGCCGCATGGCGCGCGGACGTGGACGATGCGCTCGAGGAAGCGACGCTCACCCTGCCCGCACCCGTGCAGCACGTGACGACCGGCAAGCAGGGCGAGCACTCGGAACACATGGGCTACCTGCTCGCCGAAATGCAGAGCCTCGCGCGCCAGCACCCCGGCGCGAGCTGGTAACCGGCCGACCCAACGGAGCCCGACGATGTCCGTCCAGACCACCGCACCCGCCGACGCCGCACCCGCCGCGCACCGCAACGATCCGTTGCTCGCGCGCGCGTGGGACGTACTCGAAGCCGTGCCCGATCCCGAGATTCCGGTCGTGTCGATCCGCGAGCTCGGCATCCTGCGCGACGTCCGTCGCGCGGACGACGGCCTGCTCGAAGTCGTGATCACGCCGACCTACTCCGGCTGTCCGGCGATGTCGCAGATCGCCGAGGACATCGCCGCGGCGATGCGCGCCGCCGACCTGCCGCCGCACCGGATCGAGACGGTGCTCGCGCCCGCGTGGACGACCGACTGGATCACGCAGGAAGCGCGCGACAAGCTGCGCGCGTACGGCATCGCGCCGCCCGTCGGCCAGTGCGCCGGCGCCGCGCCGCGGGAAAACGTCGTGCGTTTCGTGCCGCGCCCCGTCGCGGCGCCCGTCTGCCCGCGATGCGGTTCCGCCCGCACCGAGCGTCTCGCGCAATTCGCGTCCACGGCCTGCAAGGCGTTGTATCGCTGTGTCGACTGCCGCGAACCCTTCGACTACTTCAAACCATATTGATCATGGCGACCCCGCAATTTCACCCGCTGCGTATCCGCGACGTGCGCCCCGAGACCGCCGACGCCGTTACCGTCTCCTTCGACGTGCCGCCCGAGTTGCGCGACGCGTACCGCTTCACGCAGGGCCAGTTCGTCACGCTGAAGACCCACATCGACGGCGAGGAAACGCGCCGCTCGTACTCGATCTGCGTCGGCACGACCGACTACGACCGCGACGGCGAACTGCGCATCGGCATCAAGCGCGTGCGCGGCGGCCGGTTTTCGAACTTCGCGTTCGACACGCTGAAGCCCGGCCACATGATCGACGTGATGACGCCGGACGGCCGCTTCTTCACGCACCTGAATGCCGATCACGGCAAGCAGTACGTCGCGTTCTCCGGCGGATCGGGCATCACGCCGGTGCTCGCGATCGTGAAGACGACGCTCGAGCTCGAGCCGCGCAGCACGTTCACGCTGGTCTACGGCAACCGCAGCGTCGACGCGATCATGTTCGCCGAGGAACTCGAGGACCTGAAGAACCGCTACATGAACCGCTTCGTTCTGTATCACGTGCTGTCGGACGACCAGCAGGACGTCGAGCTGTTCAACGGCGTGCTCGACCAGGCGAAATGCGCGGAATTCCTCGCCACGCTGACACCGGCCGACGCGATCGACGAAGCGTTCATCTGCGGCCCCGCGCCGATGATGGACGCGGCCGAAGCCGCGCTGAAGGCGGCCGGCGTGCCTCAGGCAAAGGTGCATGTCGAGCGGTTCGGGACGCCGCTGCCGCAGGCGGGCGCGCCCGTCGTCGAAATCACCGACCAGACGCCGGCCGCCGACCTCGAAATCGTGCTCGACGGCAAGAAGCGCAAGCTGCGCCTGCCATACGAAGGCGTGAGCCTGCTCGACGTCGGCCTGCGCGCGGGCCTCGCGCTGCCGTACGCGTGCAAGGGCGGCGTGTGCTGCACGTGCCGCGCGAAGGTGGTCGAAGGCGAAGTCCGGATGGATAAGAACTACACGCTCGAGGAACACGAAGTGAGGGACGGCTTCGTGCTCACGTGCCAGTGCCACCCGATCAGCGACAAGGTCGTCGTGAGCTTCGACGAGCGTTGAGCGGCGTCGCACCGGCGCGGTGCGCCGGTTTCTCGTCGTCACACATCTCGCTTACACTAGGGGCCGCCGGCCGGCCGGACGTCGCAACGTCCGCTCGGCCGGCGGTTTTCTTTTGTTGATGACAGGCCGATGAGTACCATTCACGTGATTCAGGGCGGCACCGCCGCCGCGTCGCTGCGCGAGGCCCTCGCACAAGCCGGACGCGACGAGCGTGTCGTCGGATTGCTCGACGATCTCGCGGTCGGGCCGCTGAAGGGCGCCGATGAGACGCCCGACACGCGCGCCGCCTTCTGGCAGCGCGTGCTCGGCGACCAGATTCCGGACTGGAATGCGGAGATCGAAGGTGAATTCACCCGCCTCGACCAGCTCGCGATGGATACGGCCCAGGTGGTCGTCTGGCACGCACCGAGCGTCGGGGACAAGCTGCTGTTGCGCCGCGTCGCCTATCACCTGCGCAACGTGCCGCAACGGCTGAACGAGGTGCGGTTGTCGGCCGCGGACCTCGACGCCGCGCAGCGCGCGGCGCTGACCCGCACCGACCAGGCCTGTTCGACCGGGATGTTCTCGCCCGCGGCACTCGCCCGCAAACGGCCGGCGGCCGCGCCGATCTCGGTACTGCGCATCGGTCGGCTCGCACTCGAGTGGCAGGAAGCGAAGCACCTGAATGCCGAGCTGCGCTACTGGGTCAGCAACACGATCAAGAGCGGCCAATACGCGGACCTCGACGCGCTGATCGTCGCGCACGCGGAAACCGGCTGGCTGCCCGCGCGACGCGTCGTAGGCGGCATCATGGCCGGCGCCGACCGCGGCGGGCTGTTCGTCAGCGACTCGATCGCCTGGTGGCGCTGCCGCGAACTCGCGGCAGCCGGCCGGCTCGAGCTGCAGGACGACGCGCCGGCCGCCCTTTCTTCCACGCAGGTGCGCGCGGCAGCCGCGCCTCGCTAACGCTACAACTTTCGCATTCGACCATGGCCCGTACCCGAGCGCCCGACCACGAATCCCAGCGCGAACAGATCCTCGATCTCGCCGCCGAAAAGTTCGCGCAGACGAGCTATCCGAGCACGTCGATGTCCGATCTCGCGACCGCGAGCGGCACGTCGAAGGCACGTCTCTATCACTATTACGAGAGCAAGGAAGCGATTCTGTTCGACCTGCTCGACCGCTACACGAAGCGGTTGATGCTGATCATCGCGGAGGTCGAAGGCGCGAGCCAGCGGCGCGGCCTCAGCGAGCGCGACGCGTTCGCCGAGCTCGTGCGCGCCTTTCTCGCCGAGTACGAGACGTCGCACAGCCGCCATGTCGCGCTGCTCAACGACGTGAAGTACCTCGAGGACGCGCAGCGCGAAATCGTGCTCGATCGCCAGCGCGACATCGTCGCGGCATTCGCGCGCCAGCTCGCGCGCGCCTATCCGGACCGGATCTCGAAGGAAAACCAGACGTCGGTCACGATGATGGTGTTCGGGATGATCAACTGGACGTTCACATGGCTCAAGCCGGGCGGCCGCCTCGGCTACCGAGACTTCGCCGAACAGGTGATCGACCTGATGGAACACGGACTGTCGCCCGGCGCTTGATTGCCGCGCAGCAGCATGCGTTGCGCGGCGGGCACACTGCGACAGGCCGTCGCGCGTTTCATGTGATGAATTTTAAATCCGTTATAAATCAAGTAGATACAGAATTAACTAAGCGGATTTAGAATTCGCCCTCAGTAAAAACAACGTCAAATACGGGTTTTCCCCAACCCCACTCAGGTAAAATGCGCTGCATTGCACAAGTCGCTCGTGCAGCTACACACTGAGGAACCCACGATGAACACGCAACTCAACCGCCGTGCCGATGCTGTCGGCCACGCCGGTACTGCGCCGGTTCTCGTCAGGGAACTGGCTTCCAAAGACCGTGAGCAAATGCTCACCCACTTTCTCTCGCTCAACGAAGAGGATCGCCTGCTGCGCTTCGGCCAGATGGTGCCCGACCACGTGATCGAGAACTATGTCCGTACGATCGACTTCGGTCGCGACACGGTGTTCGGCGTGTTCGACCACGCGCTCGAGCTGATCGGCGTCGGCCACCTGGCGTACCTGCCCGCCGAAGGCGACAAGCGCACTGCCGAATTCGGCGTGTCGGTGCTCGAAAGCGCCCGCGGCCACGGCGTCGGCTCGAAGCTGTTCGAACGCGCGGCGATCCGCAGCCGCAACACCCGCGTGACGATGCTGTACATGCATTGCCTGTCGCGCAACGCGACGATGATGCACATCGCGAAGAAGTCCGGGATGCGGATCGAATACGCATACGGCGAGGCCGATGCGTACCTGTCGCTGCCACCGGCCGACCATTCGACGATCCTCGCCGAAATGCTGCAGGAGCAGGCCGCGGTATTCGACTACGCGCTCAAGCGCCAGGCGCACCGCACGTCGAAGTTCATCGAATCGCTGATGCCCGCCGCGCTGACGGCGTAACATCGGCCGACCGGGCTGCCTCGCGGGGCGCCCGGCCGACCTTCCCTTTCTTGCTTCCCGGCGCCACGCGCTAACGCACCGACCGGATCGGCAACGCCGTCGTCTCCTTGAAGCACTCGAGCGAGAAGCTCGTCTTCACGTCGATCACCGACGGATGGTGCAGCAAATGCTCCTGCACGAACCGGGAGAAATGCGCCATGTCCTCGACCTGCACGCGCAGCAGGTAATCCATGTCGCCCGTCATCGCATGGCACGCGACCACTTCCGGCCAGGTCTGCACGGCCGCGCGGAACAGTTCCGCGTGGGTCGCGCCCGCGCGCGCCGACGTCTCGTCGGCACGGACCGGCACTACGCCGCCGCGCTTCTCGAGCCGCACGCTCACGTACGCGAGCAGGTCGAGCCCGAGCTTCTGCGGATCGAGCAGCGCGACGTAGCCGGTAATTACGCCGATCTCCTCGAGCCGGCGGATCCGCCGCAGGCACGGGCTCGGCGACAGGTTCACGCGCTCGGCGATCTCCTGGTTCGACAGGCGACCGTTTTCCTGAAGAATCGCGAGAATCCGCCGGTCGATGGCATCCAATTCGGCTTGCGCCATCTTCTGCCCTCCAATGATTGTTCAGAGACTGGAAATTGCGCCATCGTAGGCACGGACGATTAAGTTCGCAAGTTTCCGCTCGCGCCCGCCCGCTACACTTTGTCGCACGTACCGATTCGTTGCGCACGCCGACGCGTGCGCCGCGTTCGACATCGAACCGGGCCGCGCACGCGCACGTCGCGCCGGCCGATCGCCCCGCACAGGAGACACGACATGCAGATCCCCAACTGGGACAACCCCGTCGGCACCGACGGCTTCGAATTCATCGAATACACCGCTCCGGATCCGAAAGCGCTCGGACAACTGTTCGAACGGATGGGTTTCACCGCGATCGCGCGCCATCGCCACAAGGACGTGACGGTCTACCGCCAGGGCGACATCAACTTCATCATCAACGCCGAACCCGATTCGTTCGCGCAACGCTTCGCGCGGCTGCACGGCCCGTCGATCTGCGCGATCGCGTTCCGCGTGCAGGACGCCGCGAAGGCGTACAAGCACGCGCTCGAGCTCGGCGCATGGGGCTTCGACAACAAGACGGGCCCGATGGAGCTGAACATCCCGGCGATCAAGGGCATCGGCGATTCGCTGATCTATTTCGTCGACCGCTGGCGCGGCAAGAACGGCGCGCAGCCGGGCGCGATCGGCGACATCAGCATCTACGACGTCGATTTCGAGCCGATCGCCGGCGCGAACCCGAACCCGGTCGGCCACGGCCTCACCTACATCGATCACCTGACGCACAACGTGCATCGCGGCCGCATGCAGGAATGGGCCGAGTTCTACGAGCGCCTGTTCAACTTCCGCGAAGTGCGCTACTTCGACATCGAAGGCAAGGTGACGGGCGTGAAGTCGAAGGCGATGACGTCGCCGTGCGGCAAGATCCGGATCCCGATCAACGAGGAAGGCTCGGACACGGCCGGCCAGATCCAGGAATACCTCGACGCGTACCACGGCGAAGGCATCCAGCACATCGCGCTCGGCACGAACGACATCTACGGCGCGGTCGACGGCCTGCGCGGCAAGGGCGTGAAGCTGCTCGACACGATCGACACGTATTACGAGCTGGTCGACCGCCGCGTGCCGAACCACGGCGAATCGCTGGACGAACTGAAGAAGCGCAAGATCCTGATCGACGGCGCTCGCGACGACCTGCTGCTGCAGATCTTCACCGAGAACCAGATCGGCCCGATCTTCTTCGAGATCATCCAGCGCAAGGGCAATCAGGGCTTCGGCGAAGGCAACTTCAAGGCGCTGTTCGAATCGATCGAACTCGACCAGATCCGCCGCGGCGTGGTCCAGGACAAGGCCTGACGCAGACGGCTTGCGCGGCGCCCGGCAACCGGGCCGCGCGAGCCTCGGCGGCACATGGAAAAAGGGCGGGAATCTTGCGATTCCCGCCCTTTTGTCTTTGCATCGTCCCGGCGCGGCCTGGTGGCCGCGCGAACGGATCAACGCACGTTCGCCTTCGACACGACGACGCGCGTGGCCGCCGGTTGCGCATCGGCGGCCTGCGCCGGCGCGATCTGACGCATCTGCGCGCCGGCTGCCGCCAGTGCGCTCGCGCCTCGCGCGTGCACCGGGCCGGTCATCGCGAAAAACGCCGCGGACACGATCAGGAAACTCTGGATATGACGTGTGTTCATTGCACCTCCTGTAAAACTGCCGGCGCCTCCCCGGTTGCGTCGAAACGTGCCGACGCGGCCGGGCACCTCCGGCAGGCCGACAAGATTAACGGCATTTGTACGAAGATGGGACCGGCTTTACATGCTTTTACATGATGTAACGCAACGCCGAGCGCCGTTTCGTCGACGCGTCACTGCCCGTCGGCCGGTGGGCGGCGGGTTTATCCCAGTGCTACCATCACTCAAAACCGGCCAATATGCCGGCCACTGCCGACACGTCCACAAGACGTCGACGCAATCGAAGCTTTGGTGATCCCAAACTGGGTGGAGGAGACAGTTAATGAATGCCCCGCTAGACGCAGGCCAACGCGCGTCGCTCGAAGCCGCGCTGAAGTCCGTCACGCTTGACGACAAATACACGCTCGAACGCGGCCGCGCGTACATGAGCGGCATCCAGGCGCTCGTGCGTCTGCCGATGCTCCAGCAGGAACGCGACCGCGCCGCCGGCCTCAACACGGCCGGCTTCATCTCCGGTTATCGCGGCTCGCCGCTCGGCGGCCTCGACCTCTCGCTCTGGAAGGCCAAGCAGCACCTCGCGGCCCACCAGATCGTCTTCCAGCCCGGTCTCAACGAAGATCTCGCCGCCACCGCCGTGTGGGGCTCGCAGCAGGTGAACCTGTATCCCGGCGCGAAGCACGACGGCGTGTTCGGCATGTGGTACGGCAAGGGCCCGGGCGTCGATCGCACCGGCGACGTCTTCAAGCACGCGAACTCGGCCGGCTCGTCGCAGCATGGCGGCGTGCTCGTGCTCGCCGGCGACGACCACGCGGCGAAATCGTCGACGCTCGCGCACCAGTCCGAACACATCTTCAAGGCCTGCGGGCTGCCGGTGCTGTTCCCGTCCAACGTGCAGGAATACCTCGACTTCGGCCTGCACGGCTGGGCGATGAGCCGCTACTCGGGCCTGTGGGTCGCGCTCAAGTGCGTGACGGACGTGGTCGAATCGTCGGCATCGGTCGACATCGACCCGCATCGCACCGAGATCGTGCTGCCGACCGACTTCATCCTGCCGGAAGGCGGCCTGAACATCCGCTGGCCGGACCCGCCGCTCGTCCAGGAAGCACGGCTGCTCGACTACAAGTGGTACGCGGCGCTCGCGTATGTGCGCGCGAACAAGCTCGACCGGATCGAGATCGACTCGCCGAATGCGCGCTTCGGGATCATGACGGGCGGCAAGGCGTACCTCGACGTGCGCCAGGCGCTGACGGACCTCGGCCTCGACGACGAAACCTGCGCGCGGATCGGCATCCGCCTGTACAAGGTCGGCTGCGTGTGGCCGCTCGAGGCGCAGGGCGCGCAGGCGTTCGCGCGCGGCCTCGACGAAATCCTCGTGGTCGAGGAAAAGCGCCAGATCCTCGAATACGCGATCAAGGAAGAACTGTACAACTGGCCCGATGCGCAGCGCCCGCGCGTGTTCGGCAAATTCGACGAGAAGGACGGCGCTGGCGGCGAATGGTCCGTGCCGATGGGCAACTGGCTGCTGCCCGCGCACTACGAACTGTCGCCCGCGATCATCGCGAAGGCGATCGCGACGCGCCTCGACAAGTTCGAGCTGCCGTCCGACGTGCGCGCACGCATCGCCGCGCGGCTCGCGGTGATCAACGCGAAGGAGATGGCGCTCGCGAAGCCGCACGTGCAGACCGAGCGCAAGCCGTGGTTCTGCTCGGGCTGCCCGCACAACACGTCGACCAACGTGCCGGAAGGCTCGCGCGCGATCGCCGGGATCGGCTGCCACTACATGACGGTCTGGATGGACCGCAACACGAGCACCTTCAGCCAGATGGGCGGCGAAGGCGTGCCGTGGATCGGCCAGGCGCCCTTCACGGACGAGAAGCACGTATTCGCGAACCTCGGCGACGGCACCTATTTCCACTCGGGCCTGCTGGCGGTGCGCGCGGCGATCTCGTCGAAGGCGAACATCACCTACAAGATCCTCTACAACGACGCGGTCGCGATGACGGGCGGCCAGCCGGTCGACGGCGTGCTGACGGTGCCGCAGATCACGCACCAGCTCGCGTCCGAAGGCGCGAAGAAGATCGTGATCGTCACCGACGAACCGGAGAAGTACGACAGCCAGAAGGCGCTGCTCGCGCCGGGCGTGACGATCCATCACCGCGACCAGCTCGACGACGTGCAGCGCGAGCTGCGCGAGATCGAAGGCACGACGATCCTGATCTACGACCAGACCTGTGCGACCGAGAAACGCCGCCGCCGCAAGCGCGGCACGTATCCGGATCCGGCGAAGCGCGTCGTGATCAACGACGCGGTGTGCGAAGGCTGCGGCGACTGCTCGGTGAAGTCGAACTGCCTGTCGGTCGAGCCGCTGGAAACCGAATTCGGCACGAAGCGCCAGATCAACCAGTCGAGCTGCAACAAGGACTTCTCGTGCGTGAAGGGCTTCTGCCCGAGCTTCGTCACGGTCGAAGGCGGCCAGTTGAAGAAGCCGAAGGCCGTGTCGGTCGACGGCGGTGCGCTGCCGCCGATTCCGGAGCCGACGCTGCCGGCGATCGACCGTGCATACGGCGTGCTCGTCACGGGCGTGGGCGGCACGGGCGTCGTCACCATCGGCGCGCTGCTCGGGATGGCCGCGCACCTGGAGAACAAGGGCGTGACCGTGCTCGACGTCACGGGTCTCGCGCAGAAGGGCGGCGCCGTGATGAGCCACGTGCAGATCTCGCACGCGCCGACCGACATCCACGCGACGCGGATCGCGATGGGCGAAGCCGACCTCGTGATCGGCTGCGACGCGATCGTCACGGCCGGCGACGAATGCACGTCGCGGATGCGGCACGACACGACGCGCGTGGTCGTCAACAGCGCGCAGACGCCGACCGCCGAGTTCATCAAGAACCCGAACTGGGCGTTCCCGGGCCTGTCCGCGGAAAACGACATCCGCGCGGCGGCGGGTGAAGCCGTCGACTTCATCGACGCGAACCGCTTCGCGGTCGCGCTGCTCGGCGACGCGATCTACACGAACCCGTTCGTGCTCGGCTACGCGTGGCAGAAGGGCTGGCTGCCGCTCACGCTCGCGTCGCTCCAACGCGCGATCGAGCTGAACGCGGTGTCGGTCGAGAAGAACCGTGCGGCGTTCGACTGGGGCCGCCGCGCCGCGCACGACCTCGCGAGCGTGAAGCAGGCCGCGGCCGGCGACGCACGCCCCGCGCAAGGCGCGACGGTGATCGCGCTGCATACGAAGAAGGCGGTCGACGCACTGATCGCGAAGCGCGTGGCGTTCCTCACGGCGTACCAGAACGCCGCGTATGCGGCGCGCTATGCGGCCTTCGTCGACACGGTGCGGGCAGCCGAACGCGCGCTGGCGGACGGCGACGCCGCGCAGGAACCGCTGACCGAAGCGGTCGCGCGCAACCTGTTCAAGCTGATGGCGTACAAGGACGAATACGAGGTCGCGCGGCTGCAGTCCGATCCGGCGTTCCTCGCGCGCCTGTCGTCGCAGTTCGAAGGCGACTGGAAGCTGAAGTTCCACCTCGCACCGCCGCTGTTCGCGAAGACGGACGCGCACGGCCATCTCGTGAAAAAGGCCTACGGCCCGTGGATGCTGCCGGCGTTCCGGTTGCTGGCAAAGGCGAAGTTCCTGCGCGGCACGGGCCTCGACCCGTTCGGCCGCACCGAGGAGCGCCGCACCGAGCGCGCACTGATCGGCGAGTACGAAACGCTGATCGGCGAGGTGCTGACGAGGCTGAACGCGGCCAACCGCCCGCTCGCGCTCGAGCTGGCGGCGCTGCCGGACGGCATTCGCGGCTACGGCCACGTGAAGGAGAACAACCTGCGCGCGGTTCGCCAGAAGTGGAACACGCTGCTCGCGAAGTGGCGTTCGCCGACGGGCGGGCAGTCGCGCCAGCAGGTCGCGTAACGGCGCGCGGCGGGCGTTAGCGGTCGGGACGTCCGCCACCGCGCGGTGGGCGGTTCATAAAAAAACGCCACGGAACGCAGGTTCCGTGGCGTTTTTCATTGCGCCGCGCGCGATGCGCGGCACATGCGGGTGCGGACTTACTTCGTGTTCGCGTTCGCGGCGGCCACTGCCGTCATGTTGATGATCCGGCGCACGGTCGCGGCCGGCGTCAGGATGTGGACCGGCTTCGCCGCGCCGAGCAGGAGCGGGCCGACCGTCACGCCTTCGCCGCCGACCATCTTCAGCAGGTTGTACGCGATATTCGCCGCTTCGACGTTCGGCATGATCAGCAGGTTCGCTTCGCCCGACAGCGTCGTGCCCGGGAATGCGGCCTTGCGGACCGCTTCCGACAGCGCCGCGTCGCCGTGCATTTCACCGTCGACCTCGAGGTTCGGCGCACGCTCGCTGATCAGCTTGCGGGCTTCGGCCATGCGGCGCGACGACGCCGACGGCGCGCTGCCGAAGTTCGAGTTGGACAGCAGCGCGGCCTTCGGCACGATGCCGAAGCGCTCGATCTCGGCGGCCGCCTGGATCGTCATGTCGGCGAGCTGTTCGGCGCTCGGCAGTTCGTTCACGTACGTGTCGCACAGGAACAGGTTGCGGCCCGGCAGCATCAGCAGGTTCATCGCCGCGAAGTGCTCGGCACCCTTCGCACGGCCCAGCACCTGCTCGATGAACTTCAGGTGCGTGTGGTACGTGTCGATCATCCCGCAGATCATCCCGTCCGCATCGCCCAGATGCACGAGCATCGCGCCGATCAGCGTGTTGAACTTGCGCAGCGCGGCCTTCGCGACTTCCGGCGTGACGCCGTCACGCGCGCCGATCTCGTGGTACGCCTGCCAGTAGCGGTGGTAGCGCGTGTCGTCTTCCGGATTCACGATCTCGAAATCGACGCCGGCCTTCAGCTTCGAGCCGATCTTCGCGAGGCGCATCTCGACGACCGACGGACGGCCGACGATGATCGGCTTCGCGATCTTTTCCTGCAGCACGAACTGCGCGGCGCGCAGCACGCGCTCGTCCTCGCCCTCGGCGAACACGATGCGCGCCTGCTTCTTCTTCGCGGTCGCGAACACCGGGCGCATCACCATGCCGGTGCGGTAGACGGTCGCGCCGAGCTGCTCGCGGTATGCATCCATGTCCTGGATCGGACGCGTGGCGACGCCCGAATCCATCGCGGCTTGCGCGACGGCCGGCGCGATCTTGATGATCAGGCGCGGATCGAACGGCTTCGGAATCAGGTATTCCGGCCCGAACTCAAGCGAGTGGCCTTCATATGCCTTCGCGACTTCCTCGCTCTGGTCGGTTTCCTCGGCCAGCTCGGCGATCGCGCGCACGCACGCGAGCTTCATTTCTTCCGTGATCGTCGTCGCGCCGACGTCGAGCGCGCCGCGGAAGATGAACGGGAAGCACAGCACGTTGTTGACCTGGTTCGGGTAGTCCGAACGGCCGGTCGCGACGATCGCGTCCGGGCGCACGGCCTTCGCGTCTTCCGGGCGGATTTCCGGTTCCGGGTTCGCGAGCGCCAGGATCAGCGGGCGGTCGCCCATCGTCTTGACCATGTCCTGCTTCAGCACGCCCGCGCTCGAGCAGCCGAGGAACACGTCCGCGCCGACGATCGCATCGGCGAGCGTGCGCGCGTCGGTGATCGCCGCATAGCGCTGCTTCGACGGGTCGAGGTTGCCGCGCCCTTCGTAAATCACGCCCTTCGAATCGGCGACGAGGATGTTCGACTTCGTGAGGCCGAGGTTCACCAGCAGGTCCAGACACGCGATCGCCGCCGCGCCCGCGCCCGAGCACACGAGCTTCACTTCGGACAACTTCTTGCCCACCACCTTCAGGCCGTTCAGGATCGCGGCCGACGCGATGATCGCGGTGCCGTGCTGGTCGTCGTGGAAGACCGGGATCTTCATGCGCTCGCGCAGCTTCTGCTCGATGTAGAAGCATTCCGGCGCCTTGATGTCCTCGAGGTTGATGCCGCCGAGCGTCGGCTCGAGCATCGCGATCGCCTCGACGAGCTTGTCGGGGTCGGATTCCGACAGTTCGATGTCGAACACGTCGATGCCCGCGAACTTCTTGAACAGGCAGCCCTTGCCTTCCATCACCGGCTTCGCGGCCAGCGGGCCGATGTTGCCGAGGCCAAGCACGGCCGTGCCGTTCGTGATGACGCCGACGAGGTTGCCGCGCGACGTGTACTTCTGCGCGTCGAGCGGATCGGCGTGGATCGCCTCGCACGCGGCGGCGACGCCCGGCGAATACGCGAGCGACAGATCGAGCTGGTTCGACAGCGGCTTGGTCGGGGTGACCGAAATCTTGCCGGGTTTCGGGTTCAGGTGATAAGCGAGAGCGGCCTGCTTCAGTTGTTCGTCCATGATTGACCTGCGAGAGACATGCGAAATTTTGACGGTTCAGTACACAGCACCTTGGGCCGCGTCTGCTTGAATCGAAGGGGTGGTCGACTGCGAGACGGCACGCAGCGCGCCGGGTCGGCACGCCATCGAACCTTGGCGGGTGGCAAGAGGAAAGTACAAAGTACTGAACGATTTCTAAGGGTCGCCTAGTGTACACCCCCTAAATGCCGTCCGTTGGTGCGGCGCCACATCCTTCGCATCAGCACCGTGCGATCGCGCCCCGTTTGTTTCGCCGGTGGTGAGCCGCACGCCGGACCTGCGGGAATTCCGCCGAAAACCGGCCTGGATCGGGTAAAATAGCGGGCTACGCGCGCAGCGATGCGGTCGGCCCGCCGATCGCACCCCGGCCCCTCGGGCAGGTTCCCCTTGCTGCGCCACCGGGCCCGCGCCCGCTCTTCGCTCATCACCCAAGGAATGCCCATGACAGGCTACGATCGTCAGTCGATCTCGGATACGACCGCCAAAATCCTGCTCGAAGTGCAGGCGGTGCACTTCAATGCCGAAAAACCGTTCATCTTCACGTCCGGCTGGGCAAGCCCCGTCTATATCGACTGCCGCAAGCTGATCTCGTATCCGCGCGTGCGTCGTGCGCTGATGGAAATGGCTGAAACGACGATCATGCGCGACGTCGGCTTCGAGCAGATCGACTCGGTGGCGGGCGGCGAGACGGCCGGCATTCCGTTCGCGGCATGGCTCGCGGATCGGATGATGGTGCCGATGCAGTACGTTCGCAAGAAGCCGAAGGGTTTCGGCCGCAACGCGCAGATCGAGGGTCATCTGGAAGAGGGCTCGCGCGTGCTGCTCGTGGAAGACCTGACGACCGACAGCCGCAGCAAGATCAACTTCGTCAATGCGCTGCGCACCGCGGGCGCGACGGTGAACCACTGCTTCGTGCTGTTCCACTACAACATCTTCAAGGAAAGCGTGTCGGTCCTGAAGGACATCGACGTCGACCTGCACGCGCTGGCGACCTGGTGGGACGTGCTGCGCGTCGCAAAGGCGTCGGGCTACTTCGAGACCAAGACGCTCGACGAAGTCGAGAAGTTCCTGCACGCGCCGGCCGAGTGGTCGGCCGCGCACGGCGGCGCGACGGCCCCGAAGGAGTAATGCCGGGCCGGCACGCAGCCGGCACCCTGGCCGAAAAAGCCGCTCGCCTGATCGCGAGCGGTTTTTTTTCGTCCACCGATACGATTCAGGCCGGCCCGAATCGCGGGCCGCGGCATGCATCGCTCATCGAACCCTAATGCTAGACTTGATCCATCGTCGCCATCAGCTGCGCGGGCAACGCACAACGCCAACAATGCCGGGACCATCGGCCCGGCCCACGTGACGGGAGAAGCGCCATATGCGTGTGGATCGCCGGATCACTTCGCCTGCGTCCCCGGGTCGTCCTTCGCCGTTCATCGCCGCCCTTCCCTGCGCCGCCGCGTGCGTCGCGTTCGCCGTCCTGCCCGTGCGGGCGGAAGGCCCGTTCACCGTGTCGAGCCATGACCTGGCGCCCGGCGGGCGCGTCGGCGCCGCGAACGTGTTCGACCGCGGCGACTGCAAGGGTGACAACCGTTCGCCGCAACTCAGCTGGCGCAACCCGCCCCCCGGTACGCACGGCTATGCGATCACGATCTTCGATCCCGATGCGCCGGGGCACGGCTGGTGGCACTGGGCCGTAGCCGGCATCCCGGCGAGCGTCACGAGCCTGCCGGCCGACGCGAGCGCGTCGGGCTTCCTGCGCCGCATCGGCGCGACCGAGGCGCGCAACGACTTCGGGATCGACGGCTACGGCGGCCCGTGCCCGCCGCCCGGCAAGCCGCACCGCTACGTGATCACCGTCTATGCGCTGAAGGGCACGGACCTGCGTGTCGCGCAAGGGCGCCCCGCACCGATGTTCGAGCACGAGATCGGCACGCTGACGATCGGCACCGCGCGGCTCACCGTCACTTACGGACAGTGATCGCTCACGCGCCGCCTGCCCCGTTGCGCGTGCATCCCGCCTCGATCGCCCGCGCCCGCGAATTTCCCCACGCCGCGTGCGTGCTTTTCTCCCGTCATTTCGGCTTGCTAGACTCGGCGGCACCGGTCGCGGCATCCCGCCGCGCATCCGTCGCGCCGCCCAACCGCGGCGCGTGACGCGGCAGGCCGCGGCGCCCGCCGTTTCGCCCCCTTCCGGAGAACGCTTCATGTCGAACATCGTCATCGTCTATCACAGCGGCTACGGTCACACGCAGAAACTGGCCGAAGCCGTCCACGCAGGCGCGCAGGACGCCGGCGCCACCGCACGCCTGATCGCCGTCGGCGAACTCGACGACGCGGGCTGGGCCGCGCTCGACGCGGCAGACGCGATCGTCTTCGGCGCGCCGACCTACATGGGCGGCCCGTCCGCGCAGTTCAAGCAGTTCGCCGATGCCACGTCGAAACCCTGGTTCACGCAGAAGTGGAAGGACAAGATCGCCGCGGGCTTCACGAACTCCGCCACGATGAACGGCGACAAGTTCTCGACGATTCAGTATTTCGTCACGCTGGCGATGCAACATGGGATGGTGTGGGTCGGCACGGGCATGATGCCGGCCAACTCGAAGGCGGCCACCCGCAACGACATCAACTACGTCGGCGGCTTCACTGGCCTGCTCGCGCAGTCGCCGGCGGACGCGACACCCGACGAGGGCCCGCTGCCAGGCGACCTCGAGACCGCGAAGGCGTTCGGCCGGCGCGTCGCGGAGGCGACCGCCCGCTGGCTGGCCGGCGGCCGCTGAACGCGGCGGCACGCGCGCCCGCTCGCGCCGCCGGTGACGCGGCCACGCGGCGCAGGCGCGCAAGAGGGACACGAGACGGCCCCCGGGCCGTCTTTTTTTCGCCCCGTGCGGTGCAGGCCCGCGGGATGAGGTCTTAAAATGGCGGTTTCAGGGCGCCGCGGCTCCCGTTTCATTCAGCGAGAACGAAATGAGCACCAAAGTTTTTGTCGACGGCCAGGAAGGTACGACCGGCCTCAAGATCTTCGAATACCTGTCGGCGCGCAACGACATCGAGATCCTGCGCATCGATGAAGCGAAGCGCAAGGACGTCGACGAGCGCCGCCGCCTGATCAACGCATCGGACGTCACGTTCCTGTGCCTGCCGGACGTTGCGTCGCGCGAATCGGCATCGCTGGTCGAGAACCCGAACACGACGCTGATCGACGCGAGCACTGCGTTCCGCACGAACGCCGACTGGGCATACGGCCTGCCGGAACTGACGCGCGCGCAGCGCGAGAAGATTCGCACGTCGAAGCGCATCGCCGTGCCGGGCTGCCATGCCTCGGCGTTCGTGCTCGCGATGCGTCCGCTCGTGGATGCCGGCATCGTCGCGCCGACCTTCGCCGCGCACAGCTACTCGATCACCGGCTACAGCGGCGGCGGCAAGTCGATGATCGCCGAGTACGAAAACGCGGCGCCGGGCGGCAAGCTCGCGAGCCCGCGTCCGTACGCGCTCGCGCTGGCGCACAAGCACCTGCCGGAAATGGCCGCGCACACGGGCCTCGCGCACGCGCCGATCTTCACGCCGATCGTCGGCCCGTTCCTGAAGGGCCTTGCCGTGACGACCTACTTCTCGCCCGAACAGCTCGCGAAGCGCGCGACGCCGCAGGACGTGCAGCGCGTGTTCGCCGAGTACTATGCGGACGAGCCGTTCGTGCGCGTCGCGCCGTTCAACGCGGATGCGAACCTCGACAGCGGCTTCTTCGACGTGCAGGCGAACAACGACACGAACCGCGTCGACCTGTTCGTGTTCGGCAACGAAGAGCGCTTCGTCACGGTCGCGCGCCTCGACAACCTGGGCAAGGGCGCATCGGGCGCCGCGATCCAGTGCATGAACCTCAACATCGGCGCCGCCGAGGATGCAGGCCTCAAGCGCTGATTCCGCTTGCATGCGATGCAAAGCCGGCCGCTGGCCGGCTTTTTATTTTCCCGTATCAGGCAATCAATAAAACCCGGCTCGCGTATTTACAAATATTTACAAGCTTTCCATTGCGCGATTACCGGTTGATTAATTACCCCCATTTTCTCCAGTCAATCCCGAATAGGGATAAACCGGATACCGGCGCTTTAAACGCTGCCGTTATACGCGTGAGGGTCTCAAGAGCCGTCCGTGCGTGGCAAGCGCCCCACTTCGGCCGCACTCTAGCACCCTCCACGCGTTTTAATTCTTACTGAAATCCCGATCCTGCAAGGATTCATCTCGCACGCGCTGTTTCAATCGTCTTTTTTAGACGAGTTCATCAATTGACAGCAAAAATCCAGGCAGCGACATTAGCTCGCACAATTAAACGATTGGAGACAGCGGCATGTCGCACGCCTTATCGAAGGGGGTGGCAACGGCCTTTGCCATCGCCCCTTTCCTGATTGCCTGTGGTGGAGGGGACGGCGGCTCGCCCGCGCCGATCGAAGCACCCCAATGTTCCGGATCGAGCTGCGGCACGCAAGGGCCGCCGCCCTCGCAGCCCATAAACGGTGCGCTGTGCCCGGCCAACGCCGACATCGTGAAGAGCACGTACCTCGGCGGCGCCGGTAGCGGCGAGATCGTCAGCGTCAACATCGACGCGGTCGCGATGACGTACACGCTCAAGTGGCTCGAATCGCCGATTCCGCTCGCGACCGGCACGGTCACGCCGAGCCGCGCAGGCACCACGATCACCGGCAAGGTCGTTCACCCGCCGACCGGCACGCTGCCGACCGCGGAGCAGACGCGCTGCGCATTCGTGCTCACGCCGGGTTCGGGCACGGCACCGAACGGCTCGACCTATTCGACGGCCGCCGACTTCAACCAGGCGAACCCGCCGATGCTGCTGGTCGGGATGGGCGTCGCGGGCGGCGGCATCCCCGGCGCGACGGTTCAGTACGACGGGCTGACGATCGTCCCGGGCGTGATCCAGAACGTCGGCCAGGTGCCGAACCGCCACTTCGACTTCTATCCGTTCCTGGGCTTCGCGAACACGACGACCGACCTCACGAAGCTGCCGGGCACGTACAACGCGCTGATCTACCACCTCGTGCCGTCGAGCAACTACGCGACGAAGGGCACGAATTCGAGCGAAACGTTCGACGCGAACGGCGCATGCACGTCGACGAATGCCGGCGGCTGCCAGACGACCGGCGATCCGTGGACGGTGAACGCGAGCGGCGGCTACCTCAACAGCGCGAAGGCGCCGCAGATCCTGCCGCAGACGCAGCTGCCGCTGATCGGCGCGACCGGCAAGTCGGCCACCGCGCACATGGTGATCGGCCAGCTCAACGGCGCGACCGTGCCGGTGGTCGTGCGCACGGGCAACGTGAACCTCGGCACGCCGCCGCTGCATGCCGACGCGCAGGTCGACGACGAATCGGGCATCGCGGTGCTCGGCGCGGCGACCGCGATCCAGTCGGGCGCGATCGACGGCGGCTACGCGGGTGCGGATTCGAACTTCAAGTACACGGCAGCACTGATCCGCGGCAGCAACGCGTCGTTCATCAACCCGACCACGCAGGCAGAGGAAGACGCCTTCACGCTCGACTACGGCCAGGGAACGCCGGGCCTGCTCAACACGAAGACGACGCCGGCGAGCGGCGCGACCTACCCGTCCGCATCGGGCGTGGTGATCGCGACGGGCGGCCTGTACGCGGCGCTCATCCAGGGCACGGTGAACGGCGGCGTCACGTCGACGTCGGCGAACTCGAGCACGTCGTCGACACCGTACTTCGGCGTGGGCGCACAGATCAGCAAGTAACGATCGGGGGCGCGGCGGCGGCCGGTGCGCCGCCGCGGGATGCAGGGAAGGCACGAAACGACGGCGCCCGGCACGGCGCAGGCAGCACGAGCACAAGCAACAGAAGCGGTCGACAGGGAGCCGGCCGCCTGACAAGACAAATCTGGAGGAGCAACATGAAGCGCAACCTCGTTCTGGCGGCGGCCCTTGCCGCCCCCCTTCTTTCCGCATGCGGCGGCGGCAGCGACAATCCGCCCCCGCTCGTCGAAGACCGGCTCTGCCCCGCGACGCTCGACTACAGCACCGTGTTTACCGGCGGCGCGGGCAGCGGCGAACTGGCCAAGGTCCAGCTCGATACGACCAAGATGACCTGGCAGGTCACCTACGTCGAATCGGCGGTTCCGCAAAAGACCGGCACCGTCACGCCGACCCGCGCGGGCACCGTCGACACCGGCACGCTCACGCAGGAAACGCTGCTGCCGACCAACAAGCTGAACCAGTGCGCATTCCGCCTGAATGGCGCGAGCCTCGACGCATCGCGCCCGGCGCGCATCTTCGTCGGCTTCGGCGTCGCGGGCGGCACGATTCCCGGCAAGGAGATCCAGTTCGACGGCGTGCTCGGCCAGGCCGCGGTGCCCGACACGAAATTCCCGTACTACCCGTTCATCGGCTTCTCGTCGATCGAAACCGACATCACGAAGGTCGCGGGCACGTACAGCCACATCGGCTTCGGCGAAGTGCCGTCGCAGAAATTCGCGCCGGCGTCGATCGACGCGAAGGTGACGATCAACGCGGACGGCACGTGGACCAAGTGCGACACGACCGGCCAGTTCGCCGGCGGCGCGTGCATGCAGCAGGGCACGAACTTCGTGCAGTCGGCCGACGGCAGCGGCGCGTTCCAGAGCAACAACTACCAGAGCCAGCTGAAGCCGACGCTGTCGGCGACGCCGCAGGGCAAGGGCTTCATGATCGTCGGCAAGCTGCGCAACCAGCTGGTGCCGATCCTCGTGCGCACGGGCGTCGCGAACCCGAACCCGACGCCCGACAGCAACGGCGTGCCGGGCCTGACCGCCGACGACGAATCGAGCATCTCGATCCTCTCGCCGCAGACCGCGATCGCCGCCGGCTCGCAGAACGGCGAATACATCGGCGTCGACAGCCAGTTCGACTACCGGACCACCGCGCTGATCGACAAGCAGGCCACGCTGCTCGATCCGTTCCAGCCGTCGCAGGCATCGCTCGCGACCGCGCTCGACCTGGACTACACGCAGAAGGTGCCGGGCACGGTCACGACGATCCACACGGGTTCGGGCAGCACGTCGCCGACCGGCAAGTTCATCTTCACGGGTGGCGTGTTCGGTTTCCTCGACAACGCGGGTTCGACGCCGTATTTCACGATCGGCGCGTTCGTCCAGTAAGCGGAGGCAGCCGTGATGAAGAAGACCCTTCTTTGCGCGGCGGCCGGCGCCGCCGCGCTGGCGCCGCTCGCGGCGCACGCGCAGAGCGCCGGCAGCAACGTCGTCACGCTGGGCTGGTTCCACGTGATGCCGCAGCAAAGCAGCACGCCGATGACGACCAACGTCGCGCCGACGCCGATCAACACGCCGCTGCGGCTGCCGCCGTCGTTCACGTCGCCGGGCACCGGGCTGCGTACGAGCGGCGCCGATACGGTCGGCCTGACGGTCAGCCACTTCCTGACCGACCACATCGCGGTCACGTCGGTGGCCGGCGTGCCACCGGTGTTCAAGGTGTCGGGCCAGGGCACGATCAAGCCGCCCGGCCCTGCCGGCGCGCTCGGCACGCAGAACATCGGGCTGGCCTCGGTCAATCCGATCGTGAAGAGCGTGCGGCAGTGGAGCCCGGCGGCGATCCTGCAGTACTACTTCGGAGCGGCGAACGCGAAATTCCGGCCGTTCCTCGGCCTCGGCGTGTCGTACAACTGGTTCAGCGACCTGCAGCTCAACACGAACTTCATCAAGCAGACGCAGGACAACCTCGGCGCGATCCTCGCGGCGGGCGCGGGCAAGCCGGGTACGACATCGGTGGAAGCGAAGGCGTCGTCGTCATGGCAGCCGGTGTTCAACGCGGGCCTGCAGTACAACATGACGGAGCATTTCGGGCTGGTGGCGTCGGTGACGTATATCCCGCTGAAGACGACGTCAACGGTGACGATCAAGGCGGCCGACGGCACGGTGCTCGCCGAGTCGAAATCGGACCTGAAGGCCGACCCGATCATCAGCTACGTCGGGATGACCTACAAGTTCTGACGCCGGCGACGGAGGACGGACAGAGGACGAACGGAGGGCCCGTGCAAAAAACGCGGGCAAAAAAAAGCCCGCCTAAGAGGCGGGCTGAATCCATATCAGAGGAGACATGGAGGAGACAGGTGTAACTATAGCGAATCGATTTCTGCATTGCAACATTTCCGTAGAGAAAATCAGGATTTTCCCTCGAATGCGCACTCTAGCGCGCTAGTTCGCACCTGACCCCTTCTCGTTCTCCCGGTCGAGCACCTCGCCCAGCGCATCGCGCAGCAGCGCGACCGGCCGCGTCAGGCGGCCCGGCAGCGCGCCGTGCACGATCCAGACGTTGATCCGCGTCTCCAGCCCCGCCGTTTCCACTACCCTCAGTGCATCGCGATGCGCACTGCGCGCCAGCGCATTCGGCGACGCGATCCCGATGCCCGCGCCGCGCGCCACGAGCGACAGCTGCAACTCCGAACCGAACGCCTCGACCGCGACGTCGAACGGCAGCCCGGCCGCGCCGAGCGCACGGCTCAGCGCCGATCGCATCCCGCAACCGTCCTGGCTCAGCACCCACGGAAAACCCGACAGCACGTCGAGCGACAGCGGGCCGTCGGGCAGCGGGAAGTCGCGTGCGGCGACGAGCACGGTCGGCTGCGTGCCGAGCAGCGTGGCCGTCAGCGTGTCGGGTAGCGCCGCGCTGGCCGGCACCATGACCGTCGCCACGTCGAGCGTGCCGCGCTCGATGCCCTGCACCAGCGCCGGCGACCAGCCGGCCGTCACGCGCAGCGTCAGCCGCGGAAACGTGTCGCGCAGCCGGTCGATCGGCCGCTCGAGCGCCAGCTCGGACAGGAACGGCGGCACGCCGATGCGCAGTTCGCCGGACGGCTCGCTGTCGGGCGCGCCGGCCGCCATCAATTCGTCGATCGCGCTCAGCACGTTGCGCGCGAGCGCATAGACGTCGCGCCCGGCGGCAGTCGGCTTCAGCGGCTTGCTCTGCCGCTCGAGCAGCGGCATGCCCAGCAGCGTTTCGAGGTTCTGCACGCGTCGCGTGAGGCCCGGCTGCGTCAGATGGAGCTTCGCGGCGGCGGCGACCATCGACCCGCTGTCGACCACCGCGACGAACGCCTGGAGATCACGCGTATTCAAAGCAAACTCGCATAATCATGTTAGACATATTTCAATTGTCGCATAAACATCAGGCACCTACGATGGGGATTCCTTCGCTCAAGACCCCAGGTTTCCGATGAACTGCCCTGCCGATTCCTGCTCGCCCGCCGGCCACCCCGCGCGCGGCGCACCGCCCGCGCTCAGCGCGGGCATGACGCTCTTCTTCGCCGCGACGGTCGGCGTGATCGTGATGGACCTGTTCGCCGCACAGCCGTTGACCGGCCCGATCAGCGCCGACCTGCGGCTGCCACCCGGCCTCACGGGCCTC
Source organism: Burkholderia sp. AW49-1 (assembly GCF_053427845.1). Taxonomy (NCBI): domain Bacteria; kingdom Pseudomonadati; phylum Pseudomonadota; class Betaproteobacteria; order Burkholderiales; family Burkholderiaceae; genus Burkholderia; species Burkholderia sp. AW49-1. The sequence continues at coordinate 26,079 of NZ_JBSAXF010000043.1, forward strand.
GTCGCGATGCTGCCGCAGCTCGGCTACGCAGCGGGCCTCGTGCTGCTGGTGCCGCTCGTCGACCTGCTCGAGAACCGCCGTCTGATCGTCGCGACGCTCGTTGCGTGCGCGGCCGCGCTCGCGCTGCCGGCGTTCACGCGTTCCGGCACCGTCTTCCTGCTCGCGACGCTGGCCGCGGGCGCCGCGTCGAGTGTGATCCAGATGCTGGTGCCGATGGCCGCGTCGATGGCGCCCGAAGCGCAGCGCGGGCGAGCGGTCGGCAACGTGATGAGCGGATTGATGCTCGGCATCCTGCTGTCGCGGCCGCTCGCCAGCCTGATCGCGGGCACGGCCGGCTGGCGCGCGTTCTATGCGCTGGCCGCGCTCGCGAACGCGGCGATCGCGGCGGTGCTCGCGCTGCGCCTGCCGCCGCGCGTGCCGCCGATGACGGTCGGCTATCGCGCGCTGCTCGCGTCGATGGGCCGCCTGCTGGCCGACGAACCCGTGCTGCGCCGACATGCGTTGTCGGCCGCGCTCGCGATGGCCGCGTTCAGCGCGTTCTGGACCGCCGTCGGGCTGCGGCTCGCGCAGCCGCCATTCGGCCTCGACCTGCACGGAATCGCGCTGTTCGCGTTCGCCGGTGCGAGCGGTGCGATCGTCACGCCGCTGGCCGGCCGCGCCGGCGATCGTGGCCGCGGCCCGGCCGCGCAGCGTATCGCACACGTGACGATGCTCGCCGCGCTTACCGTGCTCGGCATCGCGGGCGCCGGCTGGTTCGGCTTCGGTGCGCACGCGCACCGCGGGCTCGCGCTGGCGCTGCTGGCCGGCGGCGCGGCGCTGCTCGACGCGGGCGTAATCGTCGATCAGACGATCGGCCGCCGGGAAATCAACTTGCTGAATCCGGCCGCGCGCGGACGTCTGAACGGGCTGTTCGTCGGGTTGTTCTTCGTCGGCGGGGCGCTCGGCGCGGCGCTCGCGGGCAGCGCATGGGCGTGGGGCGGGTGGAGCGCCGTGTGCGGCGTCGCCTTCGCGTTCGCGGGCGCGGCCGCGGCATTCGGCCTGTCGGTCGGCCGCCGGGCCGGCGCCGCCGCGTGGCCGCGAGCGTGATGCGGCCCGGACAGGAAAACGCCCCGCCCTCTGACGAGGTGCGGGGCGTCCGGCGGACCGCGCGGGCGGAATTCAGTGACGAACCAGCGCCATCATCGCGCCGAAGCCGACGAATAGGCCGCCCGTCAGCCGGTTGAAGACCTTCGCGACGCTCTGGCTCTTCAGCGTCGCGCCGATGCGCGTGCCGAACGATGCGTAGACGAGATACCAGCTGACCTCGATCACCGCGAACGTGACGACGAGGATGCCGAACTGCGGCAGCGTCGGCTCGGATGCGTTGATGAACTGCGGCAGCAGCGCGGCCGCGAACAGGATCGCCTTCGGATTGCTGCCCGCAACCAGGAAACCGTTGCGGAACAGCGCCCAGCGCGATGCCGACGCGACCTGGCGCGACACGGTTTCGACGTCGGTCGCGGGCTGCTCGTCGTCGACGCGCGCGCGCCACGCCTTCACGCCGAGATAGATCAGGTAGGCCGCGCCTGCAAAGCGCAACGTGTTGAACATCGCCGGCCATGCCTCGAGCACGGCGCCGAGGCCTGCCGCCGACACCGACAGCATCAGCACCAGCGCGGTGAGACAGCCGGCCATCGTCCACGCCGAACGCCGCAGCCCGTGCCGCGCACCGTGCGTCATCACGAGCAGCATGTTCGGACCCGGAATCGCCGACACGACGAACACCGTCGCCACGAAAAGCCACCAAGTATGCAGGTTCATGCCCACCCCGACCGAAAGAGAAACGAACTGTCGATTATGCCGCGCGCGCGGCGTGTCTGTCCCGCGCCGGCTCAGCGGCCCGCGCGGCGCAGCGCGACTTCGCCGAGCACCGCGAAGTCCTGTTCGCCGCCGCCGTGCGCGAGCGCATCGAGCAGGCTGTCGCGCACGACGCTCGCCACCGGCAGCGGGACGGAAACGGCGTCGCCGGCCTGCAGCGCGAGGCGCACGTCCTTCAGCCCGAGGCGCGCCTTGAAGCGCGCCGGTTCGTAGCTGCGCTCGGCGATCATCCCGCCGTAGCCTGCGTAGACCGGCCCCGGAAACACGCTGTTCGTGATCACGTCGAGGAAATCGCGCATCGCGACGCCGTGCGCGCCGAGCAGCGCGGACGCCTCGCCGAGCGTCTCGATCGCCGACGCGAGCGTGAAATTCGCCGCGATCTTCGCGACGTTCGCATGCTGCGGCAGCGAGCCGAAGCGCCAGGTCTTCTGGCCGATCGCGTCGAACAGCGGCTGCACGCGGTCGATCGCCTCGGCCGGGCCGCCGGCCATGATCGTCAGGCGGGCCGCGGCCGCGACGTCCGGGCGCCCCATCACGGGCGCGGCGACGTACGCGAGGCCGCGCGACGCATGCGCGTGGGCGAGCGACTCGGCGAGCGCGACCGACACCGTGGCCATGTTCACGTGAATCAGGCCGCGCGGCGCCTGCGCGAGCAGTGCGTCGTCGAATACTTCGCGCGCCGCGGCATCGTCGGCAAGCATCGAGAACACGGCATCGCCGCGAAACGCATCGGCCGGCGTCGCGACGATCTGCGCGCCGAGCGCGGCGAGCGGCTCGGCACGCTCGCGCGATCGGTTCCAGACTCGCACGGCATGCCCCGCCTTCAGCAGGTTCGTCGCGATCCCCTGCCCCATTTCGCCCAGCCCGATAAATCCGAGATCCATTTCCCCGCTCCTTCGACTCGTGAAGCGTGGAGTTAAACACAGATGGCGGTGACCTGCAGCCCCGGCGACGGGCGGCGCGCGGTGCGCGGTGCGATACTGCGCGGATGGCGACCGCGACCTTCCGCTTCCACGGCGAGCTGAACGCGTTTCTCGCTCGCACCCAGCGCGAGCGCGCGTTCGCGCACGCGTTTGCCCGCGACGCGACGGTCAAGCATGCGATCGAGGCGCTCGGCGTCCCGCATACGGAAATCGGCCGGCTCTGCGTGAACGGCGCACCGTCCGCCCTCGACCGGCCGCTCGGCGACGGCGACCGCGTCGACATCCATCCGGAGCGCGCGCAGCCGTCGGCCGCATCCCCGCTGCCACAACCGGACCGCTGGCGCTTCGTCGCCGACGCGCACCTCGGCGGCCTTGCGCAGCTGCTGCGCCTCGCCGGCTTCGACACCTGCTACGACAACCACTACCGCGACGACGAACTCGTCGCGCTCGCCTCGCGCGAAGGCCGGATCGTGCTGACTCGCGATCGCGAGCTGCTGAAACGCCGCGCGGTCATACGCGGCTGCTATCTGCACGCGCAGCAGCCGGACGCGCAGTTGCGCGAGCTGTTCGCGCGGCTCGACCTCGCGCCGCACATGCGGCCGTTCCGGCTGTGCCTGCGCTGCAACGCGCCGCTGCACGCGCTCGATGCGGCGGACGCCGCGCCGCGCGTGCCGGCCGGCGTCACGCAGCGGCACCGGCGCTTTGCGGCGTGCGACGTGTGCCGGCGAGTGTTCTGGGAAGGATCGCACTGGCGGCGCATGCACGCGGTGGTCGACGCGATGCGTGCGCCGCCGCCCGGTGCCCTCGACGTTCCGGACGTGGCGGACGCCTGAAAAAAACAAAACCCCGCATGCCGAAGCGTGCGGGGTTTCGCGACGGATGGCCGGCAGCGCCAGCCCCGGCGAAGCGCGCTCAGTTTGCTGCGCCCGAGTCGTTCGTGCCGGCGGCCGAAGCGGCTGCGGCCTTCGCCTTGCCCTTTGCCGAACCGTGGTGCTTCAGCTGGTGCTTCGGCTTGCTGTGATCCTTCTTGGCCGGTGCCGATGCGGCGGCCGACGTGTCGGCTGCCGGCGCCGACGCCTGTGCGAATGCCGAAACCGATGCGAGAGCGAATGCTGCGGTCATGATCGAAGCGAGCGTCTTCTTCATTGTTCTTCCTTTAGCGGAGAAAAAGTCAAACGTACCGGTAAGAGATGCGAGGCATCCGCATCGGAACATCAGTCGCGCCGGACTGCCGGTCGCCGCCGGGCGGGTCGGCTCCTGCCTTTCCGCCTCGACAAATACTGATGCACTGGCTCCATAACGCATTGCCCGCGCGACGAGTTGACATGCGGCTTGCCTCCTTCGGGTTTCCCCGGAGGCGCCGTTTTCGAGCTCGCGCGACGCGCTGCGGGACGTGCATCAATCGTCCGACAAACCGTCTCTCGCGCCCGCCGCGGCGACGCTATACTGGCCTCCTTCCGTCCCAACCGGACGCGGCCGGTCACAAGGCCGCCGCCGTCGCGAGGCGCCCAAATTGCCCGATTACAATCTGGACAAACTGAAAATCGACCGGCGTGCTGTCGCAACCGCGCCACGCCGGCGCCGGTGGGTCCGCTATGCGGTCGCCGCCGCGCTCGTCATCGTCGCGATCGTCGTCGCGCTGGTGCTCACCGGCCGCCCGACGGTCGACACGACCGCCGTCACGTCCGCCTATCCGTATCAGAACGATACCCAGCTCAACGCGACCGGCTACGTCGTGCCGCAACGCAAGGCCGCGGTCGCGTCGAAGGGCCAGGGGCGCGTCGAATGGCTCGGCGTGCTCGAAGGCACGCGCGTGAAGAAGGACGAGATCATCGCGCGGCTCGAAAGCCGCGACGTGCAGGCGTCGCTGGCACAGGCACGCGCGCAGGCGCAAGTCTCCCGCGCCAACCTCGGCGTCGCTCAGGCGGAGCTGAAGGACGCGGAGATCGCGCTGCGCCGCACCGCCGCGCTCGCGCCGAAGGGCGCGGTGCCGGCCGCGCAGCTCGACATCGACACGGCACGCGTGAACAAGGCGCGCGCGTCGGTCGACAGCGACGAGGCCGCGATCGCGTCCGCCGAAGCGAATGCGCAGGCCGCGCAGGTCGCGGTCGATCAGACGGTCATCCGCGCGCCATTCGACGGCATCGTGCTGGCAAAACACGCGAACGTCGGCGACAACATCACGCCGTTCTCGTCCGCGTCGGACAGCAAGGGCGCGGTCGTGACGATCGCCGACATGGACACGCTCGAGGTCGAGGCCGACGTCGCCGAATCGAACATCGCGAAGATCCGCGCGGAGCAGCCGTGCGAGATCCAGCTCGACGCGCTGCCCGACATGCGCTTCGCGGGCCGCGTGTCGCGCATCGTGCCGACCGTCGACCGCTCGAAGGCAACGGTGCTCGTGAAGGTGCGTTTCGTCGACCGCGACGAGCGCGTGCTGCCCGACATGAGCGCGAAGATCGCGTTCCTGTCGAAGCCCGCGTCGCCGCAGGACCGGCAGCCGGTGACGGCCGTGCAGGCAAGCGCGGTGGTCGAGCGCGACGGCCGGCCGGTCGTGTTCGTCGTGAAGGACGACACCGTGCATGCGGCGGCGGTGACCAAGGGCTCGCGGATCGGCGAACTCGTCGCGATCCGCGGCGTGAAGCCCGGCGATACGGTCGTGCTCGCGCCGGGCGCGAAACTGAAGGACGGCGCGAAAGTGACCGTCGCGAAGAAGTAGCATGGCGCGCGTGAACGACGCCGCGCCGCCGCTCGTCGAGATCAGCCACGTCGCGAAGTCGTACCGGCGCGGCAACCAGGTCGTGCCGGTGCTGACCGACATCACGCTCGACATCGGCGAAGGCGACTTCGTCGCGCTGATGGGGCCGTCGGGTTCCGGCAAGAGCACGCTGCTCAATCTCGTCGCCGGCATCGACCGGCCCGACAGCGGCGAGCTGCGCGTGGGCGGCCTCGACATCTCGCGGCTCGAGGAAGCGCAACTGGCCGAATGGCGCGCGGCGAACGTCGGCTTCATCTTCCAGTTCTACAACCTGATGCCCGTGCTCACCGCGTTCGAGAACGTCGAGCTGCCGCTGATGCTCACCCATCTGTCGCGCCGCGAACGGCGCGAGCGCGTCGAGCTGGTGCTCGACATGGTGCACCTCGGCGACCGGGCGGCCCATTACCCGTCCGAGCTGTCGGGCGGCCAGCAGCAGCGCGTCGCGATCGCGCGCGCGTTGATCACCGATCCGGTGCTGATCGTCGCCGACGAGCCGACGGGCGACCTCGACCGCGCATCGGCCACCGACGTGCTCGCGATGCTGCAGCGGATGAACGCCGAGCTGGGCAAGACGATCATCATGGTGACCCACGATGCGCACGCGGCCGCCGCCGCGCGCTCGCTCGTGCATCTGGAAAAAGGGGAGCTGATCGATGGGCACGCCGTCTGACGGACGGGAGCGCGCACGATGTACGTGCTGAAGCTGATCGCGCGCAATGCGCTGCGGCACCGGCTGCGCACGCTGCTGACCGTGCTCGGGCTGACCATCGCGGTGCTGGCGTTCGGGCTGCTGCACACCGTCGTCGACGCGTGGTACGCGGGCGCGGCCGCCGCATCCAGCGGCCGGCTCGTCACGCGCAACGCGATCTCGCTCGTGTTTCCGTTGCCGGTCAGCTACGAGAACCGGATCCGCGGCGTCGACGGCGTGACCGCCGTGGTCCGCTCGAACTGGTTCGGCGGCATCTACCGCGACCCGAAGAACTTCTTCGCGAGCTTCGCGGTGTCGGAGAACTACCTCGACCTGTATCCGGAATTCATCCTCCCGGCGCAGCAGCGCGCCGACTACGACCGCGACCGCCGCGGCTGCCTCGTCGGGCGCCAGCTCGCGACGCAGTTCGGCTTCAAGGTCGGCGACGTGATTCCGCTGAAAGGCACGATCTATCCGGGCACGTGGGACTTCGTCGTGCGCGGCATTCTCGACGGCCGCGACGACTCGACGATCACGCGCCAGCTGGTGTTTCACTGGGATTACCTGAACGAGACGGTGCGCAAGCGCACGCCGAAGCAGGCCGACCAGGTCGGCGTGTTCGTGCTCGGCGTCGCGAACCCGGACGACGGCGCCGCGATCGCGCGCAACGTCGACGCGGTGTTCAAGAACTCGCTCGCCGAAACGCTGACCGAGACCGAGCAGGCGTTCCAGCTCGGCTTCGTCGCGATGTCGAACCAGATCATCGCGGCGATTCGCGTCGTGTCGTACGTGGTGATCCTGATCATCATGGCCGTGATGGCGAACGCGATGGCGATGAGCGCGCGCGAACGCACCGCCGAATACGCGACGCTGAAGGCGCTCGGCTTCGGCCCCGGCTTCCTCGCGTTGATCGTGTTCGGCGAATCGGTCGTGATCGCGGTGGTCGGCGGCGGGCTCGCGATGCTCGCGACACCGCCGGCCGCGAGCCTCTTCAAGCAGGCCGCGGGCGGCATCTTCCCGGTATTCAAGGTGTCGGCCGAAACGATGGTGCTGCAGGCCGCGTGCTCGGTCGCGGTCGGCCTCGCGGCCGCGCTCGTGCCGGCGTGGCAGGCGGCGCGCGTGCGCGTGGTCGAAGGCCTGCGGGCGATCGGATGAGCGCATGGCGATTCCGCTCACCTACATCGCCCGCAACCTGTGGACCCGCCGGCTCACCACCGCGCTCACCGCGGGCGGGATGGCGCTGGTGATCTTCGTGTTCGCGACGGTGCAGATGCTCGACGCGGGGCTCACGCAGACGCTCGTGTCGACCGGCGAACCGGACAACGTCGTGGTGATCCGCAAGGGCGCGGAAACCGAGATTCAGAGCGCGATCGACCACCAGCAGGCCAACGCGCTCGAGATGCATCCGGCCGTGGCGCTCGGCCCCGATGGCCGGCCGCGGGTGTCGAAGGAAGCCGTCGTGCTGATCTCGCTCGTGAAGACGTCGAGCGGCAAACCGTCGAACGTCGTGATCCGCGGCGTGTCGCCGGCCGGCCTCGCGCTGCGCCCGCGCGTGAAGCTCGTGGCCGGCCGCGCGTTCGCGCCGGGCTCGTCGGAGATCGTCGTCGGCAGCGCGATCGCGAAAGGCTTCAGCGGCACGCAGCTCGGCGACAGCCTGCATTTCGCGCAGCGCGACTGGACCGTCGTCGGCATCTTCGACGCGGGCGGCAGCGGCTTCGATTCGGAGATCTGGGGCGACGTCGACCAGCTGATGCAGTCGTTCCGGCGCACCAGCTATTCGTCGATGGTGCTGCGCATCCCGAGCGCCGACGGCTTCGCGCGCTTCAAGGCCGACATCGACGTCGACCCGCGCCTGACGGATGAAGCGAAACGCGAGCAGACGTTTTACGGCGACCAGTCGAAGGCGCTGTCGACCTTCATCAACATCCTCGGCATCACGCTGTCGACGATCTTCTCGATCGCCGCGATGATCGGCGCGATGATCACGATGTATGCGTCGGTCGCGAACCGCACCGCCGAGATCGGCACGCTGCGCGCGCTCGGCTTCAAGCGCATGAACGTGCTCGCCGCATTCCTGCTGGAGGCGCTGCTGCTCGGCTTCGTCGGCGGCGTCGCGGGGCTCGCGTGCGCATCGCTGATGGAGTTCGCGTCGTTCTCGACGACCAACTTCCAGACCTTCTCCGACCTGTCGTTCCGCTTCGTGCTGACGCCCACGATCGTCGTGAAGACACTGCTGTTCTCGCTGGTGATGGGGCTCGTCGGCGGGTTGCTGCCGGCGATGCGCGCCGCGCGGCTGAACATCGTCGACGCATTGCGCGCGCAGTGACGCGCGCGGCCGCTCACGCCCGACGTTCGCGCGGCACCCACGCGCCGTGGAACCCGGCCGGCACGCGGCGCGGCAGGTGCACCGTCGCGATCGGCGCCGCGTCGATCGCGCGCGCATCGAGAATCACGACGTCGCTCGTATCCGTCGCCGCGCGGTAGACCACCACCAGCAACCAGCCGTCGTCCTCGTCGGCGCCGCCCGGGCGCGGCACGAACACCGGCTCGCCGTTCTGGTCGCCGGCCGGCACCGCGTAACGCGTCGTCGTGCCACGCACATGGTCGAAGCGCATCACGCCGCGCATTTCGGCGTTGTTCGGCTGCTCGACGGCATACAGGTAACGGTAGCGGCGCCCCGTCCGGCTTTCGTTGATGCGCGGTAGCTCGATGCCGCCGTCGGCCAGCGGCCCCTCGTCGATCAGCCCGTTCGCCGTATCGATCACGTAACGCCACAGCTCGCCGACCGGGTCGTCGGCGAAGCGGCCCGTGCGCGCGTCGAGCCGCAGGAACCACGGATAGCGCACCGCATCGAGCACGATGCACGACGCATCGCAGTCGTACGCGTTCACGACGTGCTGGATGAAGCACGGCTCGATGCCGAACCAGCGCACGTCGCCGCCGTGGCGCGGCATCACGCCGATCCGCGCGTCGCGGTCGTCGTGCCAGCGCAGCGGCATCCGGTGCCCCTGCTTCAGCATCGCGAAGTCGTAGCCGACGTTCAGGTCGAGCAGCAGGCTGCGGGTTTCGGTGATCGCGAGGTCGTGCATCATCGACGGCGCGCGCACGTCGACGGCGAGGTCGACGCGCTGCACGCCCTGCGCGTCGGCAACGCCATAGCGCAGCCACGGCGCGCGCCAGTCCGCGCGAAACAGGATCAGTTCGCCCGTCACCGGATCGACCTTCGGATGCGCGGTCATCGCGCCGCCGAACGCCGCATGGCGCGCGGGCGCACCGAGCGTGTCGAGCGCGGCCGTGATCGCGAGCGGCGCGCCGCCTTCCGCCAGCGCGAGCAATTCGCCCGCATGCTGCAGCACGTTCACGTTCGGATTCGTGTCGGGCAGGTGCGGCGCCTGCTCCGGCGCGTGCACGTCGGCCCAGCGGCGCGTGCGCGCCCAGCGGTTCCGGTAGCCGGCCGCGCGACCGCGTTCGAATGCGATCGCGTGCAGCATCGCCGCTTCCGGCCACCACGACAGCACGTCGTTGCCCTCGAAACGGCCAGCCGGCGGATTCGGGCCGTTGCGCAGCAGCGTGCCGTCGAGATCGGGCGGGATCGTGCCGGTCACGCGCAGGTCGACGAGGTCGACTTCGTCGGCGACCGGCGCGATCGCGCCATGGTTCAGATCGAACGTCGTCATCGCGTCGTGTGCTCCGTCAGCAGTCTTCGGTCGACGGCGGCAGATCGCCGTGCGCCAGCGCGAGCGCATGGCCGCGCACGTCGTCGGGCCAGCCGGCGATCAGCTCGGCCATCCGCTCGAGGTCGTTCGCATACAGCGCACGCGCGGCCTCCTCGAATCCCGGCAGGTCGCCCGCGATCGCGGACATGAAGTGGTACGCGCGCGTCTGCGCGTCGCGGCGCCGGTCGGCCGCCGCGTGCGTGCGTCGCGCGTCCTCGACCAGTTTGCGCAGCGCGACGGACGCGCCGCCCGGCTGCGCGGCGAGCCAGTCCCAGTGACGCGGCAGCAACGTGACCTCGCGCGAGACGACGCCGAGCTTCGGGCGACCGCGGCCGCGTTGTTCGGCCGCGCCGGCAGGCTCGCCGGCGGGCGCGGATGCCTCGCCCGGCACTGCCGCGTAACGCGCACGGATATCGTCCGCCGTGCCGCGCAGGTCGAGGTCGATCGAGCGACCGGTCGCGTCGTCGAAGATCACGATCGATCCGGACATCGCGTCGCCAGCCGCCTGCCGGACCGCCACCGCCACCGTCGCGAGCGGGCCCGATGCGACGCGCCGGTGGCCGTCGAACGCCGTGTAGGAAGGGAGAAGCATGGAGAGAGTCATCGTGGTCGCCCATGGGCAAAAATCGGAATGACGCCATTTTTATCCGGGTATAAATTGGCTGTCAATATCACCCGGGTAAAAATAAACGTGTCGACGCCACGGATCGATCCAATTCCTGAATCGATCAAGTCAGCAATTGGCATGAAAGCGCGATTTTCGCCATGACAGAATGATCCGGACGCCTCGCCTCCGGGCATCGGCGTCCGGCCTCCGGCCGGCAAGACACCCCGAAAAAACGCGCGCACCGACGCGCAGCCGCACGACGGCACCTTCCGCCCTTCGGAGGAGACAGTCATGAATCCGCTTCACGCATTGCCGGCGTCCGCGTCGGCAACGGCCCGGCGCACCCGCGTGCGCTGGCTCGTGCTGACCGTGCTGTTCGCGGTCACGACGATCAACTACGCGGATCGCGCGGCGATCGCGATCGCGGGCCCGGCGCTTGCCCGCGCGATGCACCTGAGCCATGTGCAGATGGGCTTCATCTTCTCGGCCTTCGGCTGGTCGTACGTGATCGCGCAACTGCCGGGCGGCTGGCTGCTCGACCGCTTCGGGTCGCGCATCGTCTATGCGTTCAGCATCTTCTTCTGGTCGCTGTTCACGCTGCTTCAGGGCGGCATCGGCTTCTTCGGCGGCGCGGCCGCGTTCGCGCTGCTGTTCGGACTGCGCTTCATGGTCGGCGCGGCCGAGGCGCCGTCGTTCCCGGCCAACAGCCGGATCGTGTCCACGTGGTTCCCGGCCGCGGAGCGCGGCACCGCGTCGGCGATCTTCAACGCCGCGCAATACGCGGCGACCGTCGTGTTCGCGCCGCTGATGGGCTGGCTCGTGCACGCGTACGGCTGGCAGTCGGTGTTCGCGGTGATGGGCGTGCTCGGCTTCGCGTTCGTGCTGGTGTGGAACCGCACGATGTACGACCCGAAGGTACACCCGCGCATCAACGGCGCGGAGCTCGACTACCTCACCGAAGGCGGTGCGCTCGTCAACATCGACCAGGCGACCGGCGCGCGCGACGGCGGTCCGTCGATGCGTCACGTGAAGGCGCTGCTGAGGAACCGGATGCTCGTCGGCGTGTACGTCGCGCAGTATTGCATCAACGCCCTCACCTACTTCTTCATCACGTGGTTCCCCGTCTATCTCGTGCAGGCGCGCGGGATGTCGATCCTCAACGCGGGGCTCGTCGCGTCGATCCCGGCCGTGTGCGGGTTCCTCGGCGGGATTCTCGGCGGCATCGTGTCCGATGCGCTGCTCAAGCAGGGCCAGTCGCTGTCGGTCGCGCGCAAGGTGCCGATCGTGATCGGCATGCTGCTGTCGATGTCGATGATCGTCTGCAACTACACCGATTCGCACGTGCTCGTCGTGCTGTTCATGGCGCTGTCGTTCTTCGGCAAGGGGCTCGGCGCGCTCGGCTGGGCCGTCAACGCCGATACCGCGCCGCGCCAGATCGCCGGCCTGAGCGGCGCGCTGCTCAACACGTGCGGCAATCTTTCCAGCATCACGACGCCGATCGCGATCGGCTACATCGTCGACCGCAGCGGCTCGTTCAACGGCGCGCTGGTGTACGTCGTCGCGCACGCGCTCGTCGCCGTGATCTGCTACCTGTTCGTCGTCGGCGAAATTCGCCGCGTCGAGCTGAACTGAATGGCGCGGACCGCGCCGGCGCGACCGGCGCGCCGCGCATGACCGGAATCAGGAGCGAACCGATGTCCGAATCCCGCCGTGCCGGCACCCCGCGCGTCACGCGCATGCAGGTGATCCCCGTCGCCGGCCGCGACAGCATGCTGCTGAACCTGTGCGGCGCGCACGCGCCGTATTTCACGCGCAACCTCGTGATCCTCGACGACAGCAGCGGCCACACGGGCGTCGGCGAAGTGCCCGGCGGCGAAGGCATCCGCCAGGCGCTCGAACGGATGACCGATCTCGTCGTCGGCCAGTCGATCGGGCGTTACCAGGCGACGCTCAATGCGGTGCGCGCGGCGCTGTCAGGCACCGGTGCGGTGGCAGGCCGCACGATCCGGCACGAGGTGACGTCGGCCGGCGAGGCCGCCGTGCTGCGCCAGCCGCACGAGATCAACCTGCGGTTCGACAACGTGATCACCGCGATCGAGGCCGCGCTGCTGGACCTGCTCGGCCAGCATCTCGACGTGCCCGTCGCGGCGCTGCTCGGCGAAGGCCAGCAGCGCGACGCGGTGCCGATGCTCGCGTACCTGTTCTACATCGGCGAGCGGCGCCGCACCGACCTGCCGTATCGCGACGAGACGCACGCGGCCGACCCGTGGTTCCGGCTGCGCAACGAAGCCGCGCTCACGCCGGCTGCGATCGCCCAGCAGGCCGAGGCCGCCGTCGAGCGCTACGGCTTCGTCGATTTCAAGCTGAAGGGCGGCGTGATGGCCGGCGCGGACGAGATGGAAGCGATCGCGGCCATCAAGGCGCGCTTTCCCGACGCGCGCGCGACGCTCGACCCGAACGGCGCGTGGTCGCTCGACGAAGCCGTCGCGCTATGCCGCGGGCAAGGTCATCTGCTCGCATATGCGGAGGACCCGTGCGGGCAGGAAGCCGGCTACTCGGGCCGCGAGGTGATGGCCGAATTCCGCCGCGCGACCTGCATCCCGACCGCGACCAACATGATCGCGACGGACTGGCGGCAGATGGATCACGCGGTGCGGCTGCAGGCGGTCGACATTCCGCTCGCCGATCCGCACTTCTGGACGATGCAGGGTTCGGTGCGGCTCGCGCAACTGTGCCGCGACTGGGGGCTCACGTGGGGTTCGCACTCGAACAATCACTTCGACGTGTCGCTGGCGATGTTCACGCATGCGGCCGCGGCGGCGCCCGGCACGATCACCGCGATCGACACGCACTGGATCTGGCAGGAAGGCGACGCGCGGCTCACGCGCGAGCCGCTCGAGATCGTCGGCGGCCAAGTGGCCGTGCCCGAGCGCCCTGGGCTCGGGATCGAACTCGACATGGCGCAGGTCGAGGCGGCTCATGCGCTGTACGGGCAAGTCGGCGGCACGGCGCGCGACGATGCGATGGCGATGCGGTATCTGATTCCGGGGTGGACGTACGATCCGAAGCGGCCGAGTTTCGGACGTGGATGACGGCGGCGGAGCGGGCACACGAAAAACAAAAAGGGCTCGGTCTGGCGACCGAGCCCTTCGAATTCCGTTGGTGGAGCGGAGGACAACCAAACAATCTTCTGCAGCCCACATATTTTGTGGCTTCCTCACCGGAATGATT
>NZ_JBSAXF010000044.1:0-38436 GCF_053427845.1 Burkholderia sp. AW49-1
TGCGGTTCTGTCGGTGCCTCGCGCGGCCGGCTGACGCTGCGCCGCTAGGCATAGTCGCATCATTCAATTCTTCGCGCGTCGGGTAGCTGCTTGCCCGATATGGACTACTAATCGGAAGCCGACCGACGCGCGTCCAGTGGGAACCTATGAGTAACGCACCCATGTCCGAATTCGAGCGGGCGAGAGTCGCGCTCGGCTATGTTCCGCCCGACGACCGCGACACGTGGAGTCAGGTGGGGATGGCGCTTAAGGCCGAGTTTGGCGAGGAGGGCTTCACCCTCTGGAACGAATGGAGCCAAGGCGCGCAGAACTACAACGGTAAGGACGCGCGCGATGTGTGGAAGTCGTTCAAGGGCGGCAAGATCACCATCAACACGCTGTTTCACCTCGCCAAGCTGGGCGGCTTCGATCCGCGTGCGCATCGGGCGAAGCCGGTCGATCCAGCGGAGCGCGAGCGGCAGAAAGCCGAGCGCGCGGCACGTGAAGCGGCCGAGCTGGCCGACCTGACCGGGAAACAGCAAGCCGCGTCGGCGCTCGCTGAATCGATCTGGTCGGCGGCCGAGCCCGCGCCGGCCGATCACCCGTATCTCGTTCGCAAGCGCATCCCGGTCGACGCGCTGCGCGTCTATCGCGGCGGCTTGTGCATCGGCACGGCCGCATGCGACGGCGCCCTCGTCATCCCGGCCCGTGACGCGGAAGGCAAGCTGTGGACGCTGGAATTCATCCTCACGGACGGCCAGAAACGCTATCTGCCGAACGGCCGCAAGGCGGGCTGCTTCTCGTTGATCGGCGGCCCGCTATCTTCCGCGCCGTCCACGCTGCTGATTGGCGAGGGTTACGCGACGTGCGCGACGCTCGCGACCGCGACCGGCTATTCGGCCGCCGTCGCGTTCGACGCCGGCAACCTGCACGCCGTGGCGACGGCGCTGCGCGGCCAGTATCCGGACGCCCGCATCGTCGTGTGCGCCGACGACGACCACACGACGAAGGGCAATCCGGGCGTGACGAAGGCCCACGCGGCGGCCGAGGCTGTTGCCGGCATCGTCGCCGTGCCCGACTTCGGTCCGAACCGTCCGGCGGGCGGCACTGACTTCAACGACCTGGCTGCGCACGTCGGCCCGGATGCGGTGGCCGCCGCCGTGCGCGCTGCGCTCGCGCCGGCCGGCTCGGCTGACGCTGGCAGGGGCAAGGTTGCTCCAGCAGCCGCGAAGCCCTCCAAGCGCCCGAAAACAGCCCGTGCGCAGGACGGCAAGTCGCGGTTCGTCGTCGACGACAAGGGCGTGTGGTTTCACGGCTTCAACAATCAGGGTGATCCGCTGCCGCCGCATTGGGTCAGCACGCGGATCGACGTGATCGCGGAGACCCGAAACGAGATGAATAGCGAGTGGGGCTACCTGCTCGAATTCACTGACCGCGACGGCATCCTGAAACGGTGGGCGGTGCCGGCCGGCTTGTTTGCCGGCGACGGCACGGAGCTGCGCCGCATGCTGCTCGACATGGGCGTGAAGCTCGGCGTGACGCAGATCGCCCGCACGCAGATCGCGAACTATGTGCAGATGGCGCAGCCGGACGAGCGCGTGCGCTGCGTACCGCGCGTTGGCTGGCATCACGGCGCGTTCGTGCTGCCCGATCGCGTGATCGGCACCGGCAAAGAGGCGTTGATCTATCAGGCCGACATGCCGATCCAGAGTCAGTTCAAGGAGCGCGGCACGCTGGACGACTGGCAACGCGAGGTCGCCGCCTACTGCGTCGGCAATAGCCGGCTGCTGTTCTGCATCGCTACCGCCTTCGCTGGTCCGCTGCTGCACTTCTCCGGGCTTCAGTCGGGCGGGTTTCACCTGCTCGGCACGACGTCCAAGGGCAAGTCGACGGGCGGCGTCATCGCCGCGTCCGTGTTCGGCTCGCCGGACTACGTGCGGAGCTGGAAGGCGACCGACAACGCGCTCGAAGCCGTGGCCACGCAGCATAGCGACGCGCTGCTGATCCTCGATGAAATCGGGCAGGTCGAGCCGCGTCTGGTCGGCGATGTGATCTACATGCTCGCGAACGAGTCGGGCAAGGCCCGCGCGTCGCGTAGCGGCTCGGCGAAGCCGGTTCTCACGTGGCGGCTGCTGTTCCTGTCGAACGGCGAAAAGAGCGTGTCCGCGCTGATGGCCGAGGGCAACAAACCCATGAAAGGCGGTATCGAGGTGCGCTTGCCAGCGATCCCGGCCGAGGTCGGCGAAATGGGTGTCGTGGAGAAGCTGCACGGATTCTCGACGCCGGCCGCGTTGATCGAGCATCTTGAGCGGCACGCCGGCCGGCATTACGGCACGGCTGGCCCGGCGTTTATCGAGTGGGCATCGTCGCAGGCCGATGAGCTGGCTGAGCATCTGCGCGTGCGCGTCGACGAGCTGGTCGGGCAATGGGTGCCGGACGGCTCGCATTCGCAGGTCGCACGCGTCGCCAAACGGTTCTGCCTTGTCGCGGTGGCCGGCGAGCTGGCCACCGCGCACGGGCTGACCGGCTGGCCGCAGGGCGAATCGGTCGAGGCCGCACGTCGCTGCTTCGAAGGCTGGCTTGAACTGCGCGGCGGCACGGGTAATTCGGACGAAGCGGATGCGGTGCGACAGGTGCTGCACTTCCTCGTCGCACACGGCGACAACCGTTTCGTGTGGATGAACCGGGCGCAGGACGACCATCGGCCGAACGCGCCGCATCGTGCGGGCTGGAAACGACTTGTGAAACAGGATAAGAGCAGCATCGCGATTGAGTCGGATCAAGCCTATTACGCGGAGTTCGGCGACAAGATGAGCGCCGAAGATGCGGAGTGTGTCGAGACGGAATATCTGATCGAGTCGACCGTGTTCCGTAAGGACGTGTGCGCCGGCTTCGATCACAAGATGGTCGCGAACGCCCTGATAAAGCGCGGTGTGCTGAGGCCCCGCACCGACGGCTATCCGTACCGGCGTGAGCACATTCCGGGACATGGCCCGGCCATGGTCTACCGTGTGCTGCCGTCGATCTTCACGCTCGAACTGTGAAAGACGCCGCCGCCGTCCGGGAGGGCGGTGGCGGGGATTCCTTTGCGCGGCATTTTTGCTCCGTACCTCAAAGTTACTTTGAGCGATCCGCTCCAGATGGAACCGGGCGGGCGGTTGCCTCGACTCTTGCTGAGGATGTAACAATCCAGCCCGGTTTATCTCCAGTATCTCCAGCACTCTCCAAATCGTTTGGAGACACGAAAAGCCTTACCCCATAAGGCTTTGCGGCCGATTCGGGCGTTTATCTCCAACTCTCCAACTCATTTTGCAGTGAGCGGACACGCGTCGATCGTCTGGGTCGACCGGGAAGCTAGGCGGGTCATGGCTCTCCGGGATTTAAGGGGCGTCGAAACCGTGTTTTTGAGGGGGGTGTCCGCGACGCGCCCCGATCGGACATTGTTACGCTGGCCGCAAGTGTCGAGGGCGAGCAAGGGACCCTGTAGCAGGGTCAATATGCGGGGGCTCACACCCGCGTCTTTTCTCTACTGACGGCAAACATAGGGGGGGCACATAATAATAAGGGGCCAAATCATCGGCTTACCCTACGCCTAGGCCGTTTCCGTTTTGCTGGTGGGGGACGCACGTAAGGGGGGCATACCCATGTCGCGTAGACAGAACGTCGCCTATCCACTGACGTGACGGAATCTCGATATCATCCCGCTAGAGAAATCGGACTCGAATTCCGGAGAATCCGCGAGCCGCCGGAGCTATGGCCGCCTGCTTCGGCGAGAACCCGCTGAGGCTTCGCTTAGCGAGCTAACGACACTATGAACAAATCACAAGATATCGAGAACGCGGACTCTGGGCCGTCATCAGGTGCGATCAAGCTCGCAATCGCGACCTTCATCGGGCTGTGGCTTCCGTGGATAGGCTTTGCATACTGGTATGTCGAGGTCGGTGGATTTCATAGCGGAATCTTTGCAGCCGGCACGATGAGCTTCCTTGTATTCACCGCTGCTACGTGGGTCGCGACACCCCTGTTTACGTTGATCTATGTGGTGTATGCGAAGCGCTCAGAGCTTCGCAAGACATACGACCAAGTCATGTTCGCCATTCAGTGTTTGATTCTTCTTGGAATGTGGGCGGCTGTGATAGCCCCATTCGCCGACCACTAGATCGGAACGTACGGGGCTACGGCTAACGCTGCGATTGAGAGAGGCCCACGGTCCTCGCTGCGGGAGGGTATGCCGACAAGAGGGAGTGGGCGACACGACTCGTTAGCGCGCTGACGCGATATGAACGATCTCCGCTCCCGCCTTCAGGCGATCAAGATGGTCGCCCCACACCTGCATCATTCGCCTGCGTTCCGGCAGGTATTCAGCGTGGACGTAAGCCGCCGTCACTTGATTGCGTTCGGCGTGTGCCATCTGGCGCTCTACAACGTCGCGGCCGAACCCCAGTTCGCGCAGAGCTGTAGCTGCCAGCCCGCGAAACCCGTGCCCCGTCATTCGTGATTTGTAGCCCATGCGATAGAGCGCATAGAGCATGGTGTTGTTCGAAATGTGGCTACGGCCTTGCACACTGTAGAACACGAATCGATGCTGGCCGTTGAGCGCGCGGAGCTGGGTGATCACGTCGAGTGCTTGCCGCGATAGCGGAACGATGTGCGGATCGCGCATCTTCATACGCTCCGGCGGCACGCGCCATTCTGCGGCGGCTTCGTCAAACTCAGACCATTCCGCACGGATCATTTCCGTTGTCCGCACGAAGGTCAGCGCCATCAGGCGGAGCGCGAGCCGGGTAACTAGGTCGCCTTGGTAGGCGTCAATGTCGCGCATGAGCTGCGGGATCTCCGTCGCCTTGACGCGGGCCATGTGCTGTACGCCCGGACCTTTCTTCAACACCGTCTGCGCGTCGATGTCGGCAGCCGGATTCCTGGAGCATCGCCCGGTCATGATCCCGTACTGGAAGACCGCGCGAGAGCGCTGGAGAATCCGCTTTGCTGTCTCGCGCACCCCGCGCGCTTCAACCTCGCGAACGATCGCGAGCATCTGCGGCGAGTCGATCTCCGCGATCGGGCGAGGGCCGATCTTCGGAAACACGTCGACCTCAAGCGAATTCAGTACCTTCTCTGCGTAGCCGTCGCTCCAGCCCGGGCGCTGAGAGTCGAACCACTCGCGGGCTACCGCTTCGAATGAGTTGGCCGCCGCGATCTCGGCGGCCCGTCTCGCTTCCTTCTTCGCTTCGCCCGGATCGACGCCGGCCGCGATCTGCTCGCGTGCCTCGTCGCGCTTCTTCCTTGCCGTCGCGAGCGTGATGGCCGGATACACGCCGAGGGCGAGCGTCTTCTGCTTGCCAAGGAAGCGGTAGGACAAGCGCCAGTACTTCGCGCCGTTCGGTTGGACGAGCAAGAACATCCCGTTGCCGTCCGTGAGTTTGTACGGTGCGGCGCTGGCCTTTGCGTTCCGTACCTGTATGTCAGTGAGAGGCATTGTTGGTATCTGTGTTGTTGGTACCTGCTGATACCAACAAAAATACCAACACTTTCTCCGGCTGTCACTGAGCAACGTTGGGTAACGATGGGCGTGAGAAGGCCGCCAGACGGGCTTGAGCGGGGAGTTTCTTGTGAATCTTGGGGGAGGTTTGGGGCTTGGCTGGTCCCCCCGACAGGAATCGAACCTGTATCTAGCGCTTAGGAGGCGCTTGTTCTATCCATTGAACTACGGGGAGAGCCATGTCCGCAGTTTCACGCGCAGAAGACGCGAACGGGACGGCGATGTGGACAGCGCGCAGAGTATAGCAAACGCGCGGCGCATCGGCGGACGGAATGCGTGCCGATGCGCACCGCGCGCCCGATCGTGTCCGGAAGCCCGAATCAGAAGTCGACGACGACGAAATCTTCCTTGCCCACGTCGCACAGCGGGCAGCGCCAGTCGGCGGGAATGTCGGCGAAACGGGTGCCGGCGGGGATGCCCTCGTCGGGCAAGCCTTCCGCTTCGTTGTACACCCACCCGCAAATCAGGCAGACCCAGCTCTGGTATTCGGTTACTTCGCTCATGTGGTGCTTGGAATGATGAAAATCTGTGATGCCGTCCGCGGTGTGGCCGGCGGACGAAAGGCGCAATGGTACCGGAATTTCGCCGAACGCCTCCGCAACGTCGTTTTAAACGTGCGCATCGCGAACAATGGACGTCGTCGCGCAGGCCGGGCACGCAGTGTATGCTTCGTGAGCCTTTCAATCTGGAGGAGGAAACGATGCTCAACAAGAAGTGGATCGCGGGTGCGGTATGTGTCGCGGCGCTGGCCGTGTCGACGCTCGCGCGCGCCGAGGCGCGCGTGTTTTTCGTCGAGCCGAAGGATGGCGCGACGGTGTCGAGCCCCGTGCACGTGAAGTTCGGCCTCGAAGGCATGGGGCTCAAGCCGGCCGGCGACATGACGCCGGACACGGGCCACCATCACCTGCTGATCGACGGCAAGCCGGTGCCGAAGGGCGACGTGATCCCCGCGACGGACCACTCGCTGCACTTCGGCAAGGGCCAGACCGAAACCGACGTGAAGCTGCCGCCCGGCCAGCACACGCTGACGCTGCAGCTCGGCGACGGCGCGCACCGCTCGTACGGTCCCGAGCTGAGCTCGACGATCTCGGTCAACGTGCAGTAATCGCAACCGCCGCATGCGGGCACCCGGCCGGGAAGCTGCGGCCGGATGCCCGCCGCGGGGGCCGAGCAACATCGCCGCGTCGCATGCCGGCCCCGTCCGCCGGGCGCGCCGTCATGCCGCCGCGGCACGAAATGAACCGCGCACCGGCCTAGTCCGTCCGGCCATCCCGGCGCAGGCGTCCGCCACCGGTACAATGGGCGCTTCCGATTTCTCTCTTCGCCGTCTCCCCATGTCGCTTTATTCCATTACCGGTGCGCAACTCGCGTTCGGTCACGTCGCGTTGCTCGATCACGCGGATTTCTCGCTGGAGGCCGGCGAGCGCGTCGGCCTGATCGGTCGCAACGGCGCGGGCAAGTCGTCGCTGCTGAAGATCGTCGCCGGGCTGGCGAAGCCCGACGACGGGCTGATCACGCGCCAGCAGGAGCTCGTGACCGTCTACGTGCCGCAGGAGCCCGAGTTCGAGCCGGGCGCGACCGTGTTCGATGCCGTCGCGTCGGGGCTCACGCACACGCGCGAAGTGCTCGAAGAATACGATTCGATCGCACACCGCCTCGCGGAGACGCCCGAAGGCGCCGAGCACGACGCGTTGCTCGCGCGGATGAACGCGCTGCAGTCGTCGCTCGATGCCCACGATGCATGGAACTGGCGTACGCGCGTGTCGATGACGCTCGCGCAGATCGGCCTGACGGACGGCGACGCGCAGGTCGACGCGCTGTCGGGCGGGATGCAGAAGCGTGTCGCACTGGCGCGCGCGCTCGTGCTCCAGCCCGACGTGCTGCTGCTCGACGAACCGACCAACCACCTCGACTTCGACGGCATCCGCTGGCTGGAAGAACTGCTCGTCGCGCAGCGCGCGGGCCTGCTGTTCATCACCCACGATCGCGCGTTCCTCGATCGCGTCGCGACGCGCATCGTCGAGCTCGATCGCGGCCGGCTGCTGTCGTATCCGGGCAATTTCTCCGCGTATCAGATGCGCAAGGCGCAGCAGCTCGAAGTCGAGCGCGTGGAAAACGAGAAGTTCGACAAGCTGCTTGCGCAGGAAGAAGTATGGATCCGCAAGGGTGTCGAGGCGCGCCGCACGCGCAGCGTCGGCCGCATCGCGCGGCTCGTGCAGATGCGCAACGAGCGCGCGGAGCGCCGCAATTCGCAGGGCAACGTGAAGCTCGACGTCGCGCAGGGCGAGAAGTCGGGCAAGATCGTCGCGGAGTTGACGGACGTGACGAAGCGCTACGGCGATCGCACGGTCGTCGACACCTTCTCGACGACGGTCATGCGCGGCGACAAGATCGGTTTCGTCGGCCCGAACGGCGCCGGCAAGACCACGCTGCTCAAGCTGATCCTCGGCGAACTGAAGCCCGACGCGGGCACGGTGCGCACCGGCACGAACCTGCAGGTCGCCTATTTCGACCAGATGCGCGCGCAGCTCGACCAGGAAAAGAGCCTGGCCGACACGATCAGCCCCGGTAGCGAATGGGTCGAGATCGGCGGCGTGCGCAAGCACGTGATGAGCTATCTCGGCGACTTCCTGTTCGCGCCGGAGCGCGCACGCTCGCCGGTGAAGTCGCTGTCGGGCGGCGAGCGCAACCGGCTGCTGCTCGCGCGCCTGTTCGCGCGGCCGGCCAACGTGCTGGTGCTCGACGAGCCGACCAACGACCTCGACATCCCGACGCTCGAACTGCTCGAAGAGCTGCTGGCCGACTACGACGGCACGGTGCTGCTCGTCAGCCACGATCGCGCGTTCCTCGACAACGTCGTCACGTCGGTGATCGCGGCCGAGGGCGACGGCAAGTGGCGCGAATACGTCGGCGGCTTCACCGACTGGCAGATCCAGAGCGAGCGTTCGCAGCAACTCGCGCAGCAGGAGGCGGCGAAGCGCGCGGTGAAGGAAGCGGCGCCGGTCAAGGAAGACGCGGCGAAAAGCGCGGCCGGCCGCAACGCACAGCGCACGGTGAAGCTGTCGTTCAACGAGCAGCGCGAACTCGATGCGCTGCCGGAGAAGATCGCGGCGCTCGAGGAAGAACAGAAGACGATCAACGCGCAGCTCGAGGACGGTTCGATCTTCGCGAAGGATCCGCAGGAAGGCACGCGCCTGACCGAACGGTTCGCGGCGATCGACGACGAGCTCCTCGCCGCGCTCGAGCGGTGGGAGACGCTCGAGGCAAAGCGCAAGCCGGTCTGACGCCCCGTGCGCCGTGTGAGTGAACTTGCGACGGCGCGCCACGCGGAACCAGTAGAATACCGCGCGTCCCGGGCCGCGCAGCGAACGCCGCGCGCCCGCTTTCGGAGCAGTCCAAGCACACCGTTGTTTCGATTCGCTTTTTTACGGAACTCAACGTTTTGTCCACGACGTTATCCACACGAGGTGTGGACAACGTCCCGATGAATGACGAAATTCAGCGCCTATGTCAACGAAGAAGCCCAGCGCGGCCTATAGCGAAGCATCGATCAAGGTGCTCAAGGGTCTCGAGCCGGTCAAGCAGCGGCCCGGCATGTACACCCGTACCGAAAATCCGCTGCACATCATTCAGGAAGTCATCGACAACGCGTCCGACGAGGCGCTCGGCGGCTACGGCAAGCAGATCACGGTCACGCTGCATGCCGACCAGTCGGTGTCGGTCGAGGACGACGGTCGCGGCATCCCGTTCGGGATGCACCCCGAAGAGGGCGTGCCGGTCGTCGAGATCGTGTTCACGCGCCTGCACGCGGGCGGCAAGTTCGACAAGGCCGCGGGCGGCGCGTACACGTTCTCGGGTGGCCTGCACGGCGTCGGCGTGTCGGTGACGAACGCGCTCGCGACGCGTCTCGACGTGACGGTCTGGCGCGACGGCAAGATCGCCGAGCTCGGCTTTGCCGAAGGCGACGTCGTGAAGCCGCTCGCGACGCAAGGCGCGGGCCGCGGCGAGAAGAAGTCCGGCACGCGCGTGCAGGTCTGGCCGAATCCGAAGTATTTCGATTCGCCGAACCTGCCGCTCGGCGAGCTGCAGCGTCTGCTGCGCTCGAAGGCCGTGCTGCTGCCGGGCGTCGAGGTCGTGCTCGTCAACGAGAAGACCGGCGAGCGCCAGGCGTGGAAGTACGAGGACGGCCTGCGCGGCTACCTGCTCGACGAGATGAACGGCAGCGAGCTGCTGATTCCGCTGTTCGAAGGCGAGCGCTTCGCCGATGCGCGTTCGACCGACGAAACCTTTGCCGAAGGGGAAGGCGCGTCGTGGGTCGTCGCATGGAGCGAGGAAGGATCGCTCGTGCGCGAGTCGTACGTGAACCTGATCCCGACGCCGGCCGGCGGCACGCACGAGTCGGGCCTGCGCGACGGTCTCTACCAGGCGGTCAAGAGCTTCGTCGAACTGCACAACCTGCAGCCGAAGGGCGTGAAGCTGCTCGCGGAAGACGTGTTCGCGCGCGTGTCGTTCGTGCTGTCCGCGAAGGTGCTCGATCCGCAGTTCCAAGGGCAGATCAAGGAGCGCCTGAACAGCCGCGACGCGGTGAAGCTCGTATCGTCGTTCTCGCGTCCGGCGCTCGAACTGTGGCTGAACCAGCACGTCGAGCACGGCAAGAAGCTCGCCGAGCTGGTGATCAAGCAGGCGCAGGCGCGCACGCGCGCCGGCCAGAAGGTCGAGAAGCGCAAGAGCTCGGGCGTCGCGGTGCTGCCCGGCAAGCTGACCGACTGCGAGACGGAAGATATCGCGCGCAACGAACTGTTCCTCGTCGAGGGCGACTCGGCGGGCGGTTCCGCGAAGATGGGCCGCGACAAGGAATACCAGGCGATCCTGCCGCTGCGCGGCAAGGTGCTGAACACATGGGAAACCGAGCGTGACCGCCTGTTCGCGAACAACGAGGTGCACGACATCTCGGTCGCGATCGGCGTCGATCCGCACAGCCCGGACGACACCGTCGACCTGTCGAACCTGCGCTACGGCAAGATCTGCATCCTGTCGGACGCGGACGTCGACGGCTCGCACATCCAGGTGCTGCTGCTCACGCTGTTCTTCAAGCATTTCCCGCAGCTGATCGAGCGCGGTCACGTGCATGTCGCGCGGCCGCCGCTGTTTCGCGTCGATGCGCCCGCGCGCGGCAAGAAGCCCGCGCAGAAGCTCTATGCGCTCGACGAAGGCGAACTCGAGGCGACGCTCGACAAGCTGCGCAAGGACGGCGTGCGCGAAACGCAGTGGAGCATCAGCCGCTTCAAGGGTCTCGGCGAAATGAGCGCGGAGCAGTTGTGGGACACGACGATGAACCCCGACACGCGCCGCCTGATGCCGGTGAAGCTCGGCGAACTCGACTACGAGGCGACCGTCGCGCGGATGACCATGCTGATGGGCAAGGGCGAGGCAGCCGCGCGACGCGGCTGGCTCGAGGAAAAGGGCAACGACGTCGAAGCGGACATCTAAACCCGCGCGGCCGGGCATGACGCCCGGCACGGCCTCACGCCACTTACGAATACGGAATTCAGATGGACGACAATACTTCCGATCTCTTCGCCGGATCCGACGCTCCGGACGCCGACGCGCTGACGCTCGGCAACTACGCGGAGCAGGCGTACCTCAGCTACGCGGTCAGCGTCGTGAAGAGCCGCGCGCTGCCCGATGTGTGCGACGGCCAGAAGCCGGTGCAGCGCCGGATCCTGTTCGCGATGAACGAAATGGGCCTCGGCCCGGACGCGAAGCCGGTGAAGTCGGCGCGCGTGGTCGGCGACGTGCTCGGTAAATACCACCCGCATGGCGACCAGTCGGCATACGACGCGCTCGTGCGTCTCGCGCAGGATTTCTCGCTGCGCTACCCGCTGATCGACGGGCAGGGCAACTTCGGCTCGCGCGACGGCGACGGCGCGGCGGCGATGCGATACACCGAAGCTCGGCTCACGCCGATCTCGAAGCTGCTGCTCGACGAGATCGATCAGGGCACGGTCGACTTCATGCCGAACTACGACGGCTCGTTCGAGGAACCGAAGACGCTGCCGAGCCGCATGCCGTTCGTGCTGCTGAACGGCGCGTCGGGCATCGCGGTCGGTCTCGCGACCGAGATTCCGTCGCACAACCTGCGCGAGGTCGCGGCGGCGGCGGTCGCGTTGATCCGCAATCCGAAGCTCACGCACGCGGAGCTGATGAACCTGATCCCCGGGCCGGACTTCCCGGGCGGCGGCCAGATCATCTCGAGCGACACCGAGATCGCGGCGGCCTATGAAAGCGGCCGCGGCAGCCTGAAGGTGCGCGCGCGCTGGAAGATCGAGGATCTCGCGCGCGGCCAGTGGCAGCTGGTCGTCACCGAGCTGCCGCCGAACACGTCGGGCCAGAAGGTGCTCGAGGAAATCGAGGAACTCACCAACCCGAAGCTCAAGCTCGGCAAGAAGACGCTCACGCCAGAGCAGCTCAATACCAAGAAGGCGATGCTCGACCTGCTCGACGCGGTGCGCGACGAGTCGGGCAAGGAAGCGGCGGTGCGGCTCGTGTTCGAGCCGAAGTCGCGCACGATCGACCAGACGGAATTCGTGAACACGCTGCTCGCGTACACGAGCCTCGAGTCGAACGCGACACTGAACCTCGTGATGATCGGCGCCGACGGCCGGCCGGGCCAGAAGGGGCTGCTGACGATCCTCGACGAATGGGTGAAGTTCCGCCAGCTGACGATGACGCGCCGCTGCCGCCATCGTCTCGCGAAGGTCGACGACCGCATCCACATCCTCGAAGGGCGGATGATCGTCTTCCTGAACATCGACGAGGTGATCCGCATCATCCGCGAGTCGGACGAGCCGAAGGCCGCGCTGATGAGCGCGTTCGGTCTCAGCGACCGCCAGGCCGAAGACATCCTCGAAATCCGCCTGCGTCAGCTCGCGCGGCTCGAGAAGATCAAGATCGAGAAGGAACTCGAGGCGCTGCGTGACGAGAAGGCGAAGCTCGAGGAATTGCTCGCGAACGAAAGCGCGATGAAGCGGCTGATGATCAAGGAGATCGAGGCCGATGCGAAGCAGTACGGCGACGATCGCCGCACGCTGATCCAGCAGGAAAAGCGCGCGACGTTCGAGGCGAAGGTCGTCGACGAGCCGGTGACGGTCGTCGTGTCGCAGAAGGGCTGGGTGCGTGCGCTGAAGGGCCACGGGCTCGACCCGGCCGGCTTCTCGTTCAAGGCAGGCGATCACCTGTATGCGGCGTTCCAGTGCCGCACGCCCGATCGACTGATCGCATGGGGCAGCAGCGGCCGCGTGTACTCGGTCGACGTGTCGGTGCTGCCGGGCGGGCGCGGCGACGGCGTGCCGGTGACGTCGCTGATCGAGCTCGAGTCGGGCTCGCACCTGATGCACTACTACGCGGCGCCGGCCGATCAGCAACTGCTGCTCGCGTCGAGCAACGGCTTCGGCTTCCTCGCGAAGGTCGGCGACATGGTGAGCCGCGTGAAGGCCGGCAAATCGTTCATGACCATCGATGCGGGCGCGGTGCCGCTCGCGCCGATGCCCGTGCTGCCGAACGCGACGCAGGTCGCGTGCCTGTCGAGCGGCGGCCGTCTGCTGGTGTTCGGGATGGACGAGATGAAGACGCTGTCGGGCGGTGGGCGCGGCGTGATCCTGATGGCGCTCGACGACAAGGAAACGCTCGTGCAGGCGCTCGCGATCGACCCGGCCGGCGTCGTGCTGATCGGCACCGGCCGCGGCGGCAAGGTGCAGGACGAAACGCTGTCGTACGCGGGGCTCGCGCCGCACGTCGGCAAGCGCGCACGCAAGGGCCGCGCGCCGGAGACGAAGCTCAAGGTCGTCAACGAGCTGCGTCCGCTGCTCGGCTGACGCCGAATCCGTTGGCCGGTTCGACCGGCATCGAAGGCCGCACCTCCGCTTCGGCGGGCGTGCGGCCGGTGTTTTTTGCACGGCGTATTCAGGTAAGCGCGAGTGGCGCCGTCACGCGGAACTTGCAAAATATTGTGAAATTCCGCCAGGGGTCTGAACCGAGCGGCGGCGCGCCGGTCGAACGTCGCTCGAGACCGCGTGTGACGCGGCCGTTCGTTGCACTCAACTCATACCAGGATTGCCGCCATGTCCCACGCCGTTGCCGTCGCGCTGTTTCTTCATCTGCTGGCCGTCGCCGTGTGGGTGGGCGGGATGGTCTTCGCGAACTTCTGCCTGCGCCCGGCGCTGTCAGACCTGACGCCGCAGTTGCGACTGCCGCTGATCGAGGGCGTGTTCGGCCGTTTCTTCAACTGGGTGTCGGGGGCGGTGATCGTGATCCTGCTGTCCGGCGGTTTCCTGCTCACCGCATTCGGCGGCGCGCACGCGACGTGGACGCTGCACGCGATGGCGGGGCTCGGTGTCGTGATGATGCTGATCTTCGGCCACATCCGCTTCGCGCTGTTCCCGCGCATCCGCCGCGCGGTGCAGGCGCAGAACTGGCCGGACGGCGCGCGCGCGGTGAACACGGTGCGCCTGCTCGTCGTCGTCAACCTCGTGCTCGGCGTCGTGACGATCGGCGCGGCCGTGCTGTCGCGCGGCTTCTGAGCGCGAACGCCTGACCTTGCGGCGCCGTTCGGCGCCTGCCGCCGGCGCGATGCCGCGCGCCGCTACGCGGCCAGCATCGCGTCGAGCAGCCACGCGCCGGCCGGGCCGAGCGGCCGGTTGCGTGACCACACCGCATCGACCCGCACGCGGCGAGGCCAGCCGCGCGAGCGCAGCTCGCAGAGGCGATCGCGCGCGAAGTGCTCGACCATCCAGCGCGGCAGCTCGGCCCAGCCGAACCCCAGCACCGCCATCTCCAGCAGCATCAGGTAGCTCGGCGCGAGCCAGCGCTGCGTGCCGATGACGATCCGGTCGTCGGCGCCGCGATCCTCCGGTTTCACGTACGTGTTGAGGCGCAGTTCGCGCGCGTCGCGCAGCGCCGCATGCGGCACGTCGGCATCGCCAAAGGCCGCCAGCGCGTGCGTGCGCCCGACGAACAGCCCGATCTCCGATTCCTCCGCCACCGTCGCCGCGCCGATATCGGGCGGGTAGACGGCGCGCGCGGCCATCAGGCCGAGCTGTGCGCGGCCCTGCTGGATCAGGTCGAGCACGTCCTCGTGTTCGGCAATCTGGCATTCGAGTTCCAGCGTCGGAAAGCGCCGCTCGAGCGCCATCAAGGTTTCCTCGTAACGCTTCGATTGATACGTATCGGACACGACGAGCGTCAGCCGTGCTTCCTCCCCCTGCGCGAGCCGCGCGGCGGTGCGGTCGATCGCCGCGCCGGCTTCCAGTGCGCGCTGCACCTGCGGCAGCAGCGCGCGTCCGGCATCGGTCAGCGTCGGTGTGCGCGTGGAGCGGTCGAACAGTTGCACGCCGAGATCGATCTCGAGGTTCGCGATCGCTTCGGACACCGTCGACTGGCGCTTGCCGAGCTTGCGCGCGGCGGCCGTAAACGAGCCGAGCAGCGCGGCTTCGGCGAAAGCGAGCAGGGCTTCGGGGGCGTGGCGCATGCGTGGATCTCACATCGTTGTATCGGTAAAACCGATGTTATCAAACTGGATTCGTGCCGTTTCGCCGATCAAAATGGCCGGCATGCGCTGCACAAACGAATGGGAGGGAACCATGAAACAGATGAACAAAACGGTGACGGAACGGCTCGTTCACGCGCTGACGTTCGAGCTTGTGGCGATCGCGCTGTGCGCGCCGATCGGCGCGTGGCTGCTCGACATGCCGGTGTCGCACGTCGGCGTGCTGACGGTGATGGTGTCGCTGATCGCGATGGCCTGGAACATGACGTTCAACACGCTGTTCGACCGTTTCGAGCGCCGCGCCGGCCTCACGCGCACGCTCGGGATGCGGATCGCGCACGCGGTCGTGTTCGAGCTCGGCCTCGTCGCGATGGTGGTGCCGGTGGCCGCGTGGTGGCTGAACGTGAGCCTCGTCGAGGCGCTGCTGCTCGACCTCGGCATCGTGCTGTTTTTCCTGCCGTACACGTTCTGCTTCAACCTCGCGTACGACGCGCTGCGTGCACGCTGGGTCG
Source organism: Burkholderia sp. AW49-1 (assembly GCF_053427845.1). Taxonomy (NCBI): domain Bacteria; kingdom Pseudomonadati; phylum Pseudomonadota; class Betaproteobacteria; order Burkholderiales; family Burkholderiaceae; genus Burkholderia; species Burkholderia sp. AW49-1. The sequence goes on from NZ_JBSAXF010000044.1 coordinate 15,575, forward strand.
CGCGCCGCGTCGCGGTGCAGGCGAGCTGAGCGGCGAGCGGCCGGCGGCGGTGGGAGGGGTTGCCGTCAGTGCGCGATGGCGGCCCACAACAGCCATCCGCCGCATACGATCGCGACCGCACCGTAGACGGCGTACACGGGCACCTTGAAGCGCGCGAAGCACAGCGTCGCAAAGGCGCCCGTGAGCCAGTAGACGGGATCGGCCGGTTCGCGATGCAGGATCCTCACGACGGCGACGACGAGAAAACCCGTCGTCGCCGCACGCAGCAGGCGCATCCCGTGCTCGAAGCGTGAGTGGCGCTTGAGCCGCAGCAGATGGTTCTGCGCGAACACGACGAGACACCCCGACGGAATGAACAGCGCGGCGGTCGCGAGCAGCGCGCCGGTCCACCCGTCGGTCAGGTAGCCGAGAAACGGCACGACGTTCAGCAGCGGGCCGGGCGACACCGGCGACAGCGCGAACGCGAGCGTGAAGTCGTGATCGGAGATGCCGGTGGCCGGCGACACGAACAGCGTCTTGAGCACGGGCAGCGCGGAGAAGCCACCGCCGAAGAGCGTCATGCCGGCGCCGGCGAGCCGCGGCCACAGCAGCGTCTCCTGGTAGTCGCCGGGCAGCGGCAGCGCGAACAGTGCGACGAGCACGGCGAGCAGCACGAGCAGGTTGCGGTCGCGTTTCGACAGCGTGAAGTCGACCGCGTCGTGTTGCGGCGGCCCGGTCAGCCAGCCGGCTGCGAACGCAGCGAAGAGAATCCCGACGAAAGCGGCCGGACTATGCGCGAAAGCGAGCAGAATCGTCGATAGCGCGGCGATTGCCCGTTCGAGCCGTGTGCTCGCGAGCGTGCGCAACTGCTTGACCCACGTGACGCCGATCAGCGCGGCGAGCACCATCCCGAAGTGATTGATCAGCATTGGCGCGGCGAGCGAGCGCACGATCGGCGTGCGGTAGAAGATCGCGAACAGCGTCATCAGCACGGAGAACGGCAGCACGCTCGCGATGCCGGCGATCCATGCGCCGGTGCGGCCGTGCAGCGTCTGGCCGACCTGCACCGCGACATTGCAGCCGACGGGGCCTGGCACGAGCCATGCAAGGGCGACGAGATCGGCGAACACGTGCGGCTCGATGCGCTGCAACCGGTCGACGTAGTGGCGCTCGAGCTGCGCCATCATCGAAAGCCCGCCCCACGACACGGCGGAAATGCCGGCCACGACCTTGAACAAGGTCCATAGGGATGCCTGTGCCTGTTCGACACGTTCGGCCGCTTCGACTTCGATGGTTGTCATGACGGTGTTGTTGGCGCTGGGTCTGGTCTCGCGCGTGGAAACGTGCCGGCGGCCCGCCGACACGATGGCCCTCCCGATTGTCCGCCGCGCATCGTGACACTGCCATGCGCGAAAACGCTAGTTAATGAACGAAACAACCGGATCGGAAACCGAAATAATCGGTGTGCTGTGCAACATTGCCGCGCGGGCCGCGGGCTCAGGCGCCCGTGCTGCCGGTCGCGCGGTGCGTGAGGACGTTCGGCCGGTCGCCGCGCACGCCGAAGCGCGCGATCAGCGCGGGGATCGAATCGGCCGGCACGGGGCGGGAGAACAGGAAGCCCTGCGCCTCGATCTCGCCGAGCGCGGACAGCCATGCGATCTGCTCCTCGGTTTCGGTGCCTTCGACGACGACCGTCAGGCCGAGCGAGCGCGCGAGATGCACGATAGACGACACCATCACGCACACGCTGCGATCGTTCGGGATCGCCTGCACGAACGAGCGGTCGACCTTCAGCGTATCGACGGAGAAGCGGTGCAGGTACGACAGCGACGAATAGCCGGTGCCGAAATCGTCGAGCGCGATCCGGATGCCGAGCTTCTTCAACGCCACAATCTTCTCGGACACGAGCTCCGGATATTCCATCATCGCGGTCTCGGTGATCTCGATTTCGAGCCGGTTCGCCTCGATGCCGGTGTCCTGCAGCGCCTGCGAAATCGTCTCGATCAGGTCGCCGCGCCAGAACTGCACCGGCGAGATGTTGACCGCGAGCGTCAGCGTGTCGTGGCCGTCGTCGCGCCAGCGTGCGATCTGTTCGCACGCGGTGCGGATCACGAAGTCGCCGATCGGCACGATCAGGCCTGTCGATTCGGCGATCGAAATGAATTCGTTCGCCGAGATGATTCCGTGCTCGGGGTGGTCCCAGCGCGCGAGCGCCTCGAAGCCGGTGATCGTGCGGTGCGTCAGGTCGATCTTCGGCTGGTAGGCGAGGAACAGCTGGCCCTCGGCGAGCGCGACGCGCAATTGCTGTTCCCAGCGCATCAGGTGGTCCGCGCGATGCGACAGGTGCGGCGCGTAGAACTGATAGCAGTTCTTGCCCGCGTCCTTTGCGCTGTACATCGCGAGATCGGCCTTCTTCAGCAGGTCGATCTCGCTTTCGTTCGCGACGGTGTGCAGCGCGATGCCGATGCTCGCGTGCAGCACGAACGAACTGCCGCGCACGTCGAACGGCTCGGCGAACATTCGGATGATCGCTTCCGCGAGCCGCACCGCGCGCCGTTCGACGTCGTCACCCTTCATCACCACGACGAACTCGTCGCCGCCGATCCGCGCGAGCGACCCCTCATCGCCGACGGCATCCGACAGGCGCGACGCGGTCATCTGCAGCACGATGTCGCCTGCGTTGTGGCCGAGGGTGTCGTTGACGGTCTTGAAGTTGTCGAGGTCGATGAACAGCAGGCCGAGTCGCGACAGGCTGGCCGGCATCGACACGTCGTTGCGCAGCCCGCGCAGCGTCGCGTAGCGGTTCGCGAGGCCGGTGAGGAGGTCGTATTCGGCGAGCTGGGTCATCTCGCGCTCGCGGCCGAGCAGCTTGCCGATCAGCCCCGTCGCGACGCCGAAGAACGCGAGCATCGCGAGCGTGATGAAGCTCGTCATCAACAGATAGACGTTGCGCGTGTGGTAGTAGTCCGCGAATTCCTCGGACTGCGACAGCCCGACCATCACCGCGAGCGGGTAGCCGTCGAGGTGGCGGTACGACACGATGCGCGTCACGCCGTCGATCGGGTCGATGATCGTGCCCGTCACGCGCTCGGCGATCGGGTAGACGCCCGATGCGGAGAACGCACCGGGTGCGTTGTTGAGCGAGCCGGTGCGCCGCGCAAGGACGGCCCCCGTGTCGGACACCACGGCGATCACGCCTTCCTTGCCGATCGCCGCGTTGTTGTAGAAGTCGTTCGTGAAGTAGCTCGGGTCTTCCGACACCACGACGATGCCGGCGAAGCTGCCGTCCGGATTGTTCAGGCGCCGCGTCATCTGCAGCGTCCAGTGGCTCGACACGCGGCCGAGCACGGGCTTGCTGATGTACAGGCGATCGTCGTTGTGCGCGAGGTGGACCTTGAAGTGTTCGCGGTCGGCGAGATTGATCGGCTTCGGATGGAGTTCGGCCGTGTTTGCGAACAGGATGCCTTTCGCGTTGACGAGCGAAACCTGGATCAGCGTGTCGCTCGGCACGACGCCTTTTTCGACCGCGCTCGCGAGGTTGAAGCGCGCGGGCGATTTCTCGAATTCGAACTTGACGAAGCGGGTGATCTGGTCGACCTGGTGGATCGCCTTGACCGTGTGCTGTTCGAGCGCGGACGACAGGATCGCCGCGGAAGCCGCCGCTTCCTTGTACGCGCTGTCCTTTTCGACCGACAACCGCGCGACGATCACCGCCCACAGCAGCGCGAGCGCCAGCATCCCGAGCAGCGGGATCGCGAACAGCGCGCGCCGGCGCGACTTGCGCGGCGCGCGCAGCGGCCGGGTCGGCGGCGTGTGGTTTGACCGGGCGGAGCTCATCTGAGAGGGTGGCGTCCTGCTCGCGTGCGTCATCCGTCAGGATGGCTGGCTATGGTTCGGGTTGTCCCGACGTCTGTTCGTTCGCGGGACACGCAACCATGGACAGACCTCCGAAACAACGGATTAGGCCCGATATTACTGGCTGGAACGCTTTTGCGATAGTTGGGCGAATCGTAGGGGCGCCGAACCGGCCGGCGCCATCGCACACCGCGATATGTTACACGGGGGACCGGAAGGTGCCGTCGACGACCGTGACGACGTGGCCGCCGATCCACGTGGTGCCGTCTTCGTCATAGCTGACGGAGATGCGGCCGTCGCGGCCGATCGCCGTACCCTGGCGGGCCGTATACGACGGGCCGGGACGGCGTTCCTGCCGCGTCAGCAGCCCGGCCAGCGCGGCGTTTGCGCTGCCGGTGACCGGGTCCTCGCCGAAACCGAAGTTGCCGCCCGTCATCAGGCAGCGGATTTCGAACGTCGCGGGCCCGCCTTCGGCATGCGGCGCGTAGACCGCGACGCCGTCGGTACCGTAGCGGCGCGTGAGCGCCTCCAGCGCGGCCGGATCGGGCGACAGACCGATGCACGCGTCGGCCGATTTCAGCCGCACGACCAGCCACGGCGCGCCGTTGTCCACCGCGCACGGCTCGGCTTCCAGGTCGATCGCGTCGCTGCGCAACGCGGCGGCCAGCACCGCGTAGTCCGAACGGTCGAGTGGCGTGACGCGGGCCGGCGGCGCGGCGAACGCCCAGCCGCCGGCCTGCTCGCGCAGCGCGACCCGGCCGACCCCGCACTGCTGGATCAGCCGCCCCGGCGTGCGAGGCCGCGCGCCGCTCTCCAGGAACGCATGCGCCGTGCCGAGCGTCGGGTGGCCGGCGAACGGCAGTTCACCGGCCGTCGTGAAAATCCGTACGCGGTAGTCGGCGTCCGGATCGGTCGGCGTGCAGACGAACGTCGTTTCCGACAGGTTCGTCCAGCGGGCGATCTCGAGCATGGCGTCGTCGCCGAGCGAATCGGCGTCGAACACGACGGCGAGCGGGTTGCCCTTGAACGGCACCGACGTGAAGACGTCGACCTGCTTGAAGCGGACGAGACGACCGGTCATCTCGATGCGCCCGTTACGCGACTTCGGCGATCAGTTCGATCTCGACGCACGCGCCGAGCGGAATCTGCGCGACGCCGAACGCCGAACGCGCATGCTTGCCTGCGTCGCCGAACACTTCGGCGATCAGTTCCGACGCACCGTTCGTCACGACGTGCTGTTCGGTGAAGTCGAGCGTCGAGTTGACGAGGCTCATCAGCTTCACGATGCGCGTGACCTTGTTCAGGTCGCCGGTGTGCGCGTGCAGCGTCGCGAGCAGGTCGATCGCGATCGAGCGCGCGGCCGCCTTGCCGTCTTCCGTCTGCAGATCAGCGCCGAGCTTGCCGGCCCAGACCTTGCCGTCCTTCTTCGCGATGTGGCCGGACAGGTAGACCGTGTTGCCGCTTTGCGCGCTCATCACGTAGGCGGCGGCCGGTGCACCGGCGGTCGGGAGTTCGATGCCGAGCGACTTCAGTTTGTCGTAGACGTTAGCCATGTGTTCGATTCCTCGTTGAGAGTCGTGACAGGAAAAAGGGGATCAGAGACGCTCGCGCAGCAGCTTGCCGAGACGCGCGACGCCTTCCTCGATCTTCTCCGGCGGCACCGTCACGAACGACAGGCGCAGCGTGTTCTGCTGCGGGTCGTTCGCGAAGAACGGCGCGCCCGGCACGAAAGCGACGTGGTTGGCGACCGCGGCCTCGAGCAGCTTCATGCTGTCGATCTGCGCGGGCAGGTTCACCCAGATGAACATGCCGCCGTCCGGGCGATTCCACGTGACGCCTTCCGGCATGTGGCGCGCGAGCGACGCGAGCATCGCCTCGCATTGCGCGCCATACAGCTGGCGGATCGTCGGGATGTGCTCGTCGAGGAAGCCGTCCTTGATCACTTCGTGTGCGATGCGCTGCGTGAGCGTCGGCGTGTGCAGGTCGGTGGCCTGCTTGGCCTGCACGAGCTTGAAGTGGAGTTCCTCGGGGGCAATGATGTAGCCGATCCGCAGGCCCGGTGCGAGCACCTTCGAGAACGTGCCGAGGTGCACGATGTGGTCGGGTGCCATCGACAGCATCGTCGGCAGCGGCTCGCCCTGGTAGTTCAGCGCGCCGTACGGGTCGTCTTCCAGCACCGGGAACGGGCTCGACTGCGCGAACGCGGCGAGCGCACGGCGGCGCTCGACGGGCAGGCGGCGGCCGGTCGGGTTCTGGAAGTTCGGCTGCGCGTACAGCAGGCGCGCGCCTTGCGTCAGGTCGGGCGTGAGGCCTTCGGGCAGCAGGCCCAGCTCGTCGGTCGGCACCTGCACGTAGCGGGGCTCGTACAGCGAGAACGACTGCAGCGCGCCGAGGTAGGTCGGCGTTTCGACGAGGATCGGGCTGTCCGGATCGATCAGCGCCTTGCCGAGCAGGTCGAGCGCCTGCTGCGAGCCGGTCGTGATCAGCACCTGCGACACGCGCACGCTGTAGCGCTCGGCGATCCATTCGCGCAGCGGCAGGTAGCCTTCGGTCGCGCTGTACTGGAGAGCGGCAGCGGGCGCATCGCGCAGCACGCGGTCGGCCGCGGCACGCATGCGTTCGGCCGGGAACGTCGCGGGAGCGGGCAGGCCGCCGGCGAACGAGATGACCTCGGGGCGTTCCGTGACCTTCAGGATCTCGCGGATCGCAGAGCTCGTCAGCTTGCGGGCGCGTTCGGAAAGCTGCCAGTGCGGCGGATGCAGGTCGCTCGGATTCATAGTCTCCTCGTTCGGATATCGTGGTCAGTCAAGAAAGGTCGATCGGGCTGATCGCGTCGACGCGGCCGGGTGGGCGTGCGGGAGCGCGACCGGGCCGTCGCGGCCGGGTGGGCAAAACCGTTCAGGCAAAACGAACATTATGGCGCACCTCATCAACCGGCGCGAGCGGGACGCGGGGCCGTGGCCACCGCCGAGCGCCGGCCGAGCATCACGGTCGCGATCACGGCGGCCGCGAACAGCCACGTCGACGACGTCACCGTCTCGCCGAACAACAGCGCGGAAAAGGCGATCGTGAAGAAGATCTGCAGCAGCTGCACCTGGCCGACGCGCGCGATGCCGCCCATGGCGAGCCCGGCGTACCATGCGAAAAAGCCGATGAATTGCGAAAAAAGGGTCACGTAGCCGAATGCGAGCCACGTGCGCAACGCGAGCGGGGCAGGGTGCGCGACGTGCTGCGTCCACGCGAGCCAGCCGACCGGCAGCAGCAGGAACGGTGCGGACACGACGAGCGCCCAGCAGATCACCTGCCAGCCGCCGATCTGGCGCGCGAGGCGCGCACCTTCCGCATAGCCGAGCGCGCCGATGCCGACCGCGACGAGCATCAGCGCGTCGCCGGCCTGCACCGTGCCGCCGCCGTCGCGCAGCGCGAACGCGATCACGAGAGAACTGCCCGCCAGCGCGCTGGCCCAGAACGCCTTCGACGGCCGTTCGTGCGACAGCCACGCCGCGTACAGCGCGACGAACAGCGGCTGCAGCCCGTTCACGACCGCGCCGTGCGAGGCCGGCACGGTTTTCATCGCCCAGGCGGAGAACACCGGATACGCGATGATCACGCCGGCCGACACGACCGCGAGGCTTTTCAGCTGCGCGCGGGTCGGAAGCCGTTCGCGGCGCCACCACAGCAGCAGGCCGGCCGGCACCGACGCGGCGAGCGCGCGGCCGAGCCCGTTCAGCAGCGGGTTGAGTTCGGAGACGACGATACGCGTCATCGGCAGCGTCAGGCTGAAGATCATCACGCCGATGAGGCCGAGCAGCATGCCCCGGGTTTCGCGCGAATTCATGAAATGGGTGTCTCCGTATTGCGGGGTTCGTGTAATCGAGGGGCGGCAGCGGCGTTCAGCGCAGCGTGCGTGCGCCTTGCGGCGTGTCGAATTCGGCGACGAGCGCCGGCGGGCCGTCGCGGGTGTCGAGGTCGAGCAGATGGCCGGCGCCGAGCCAGTCGAGTTGCTCGCGGATGATGTCCGCACGCGGGTGGACGCCCTTGAGCGCCTTCAGTGCGACGCCGTCGTTCGGCAGCGATTCGGCCGGGTGGCGCGGGCTGTCCCACTGGATCAGCGATGGCACGAGACCGTCGCCGGCGCCCTGCCAAGCGGGGAACGTGCCGTCGTCGGGCACCGTGAGACCCCAGCTCAGGTCGCCGCGCCGCATCGCGACGATCGGCGCGATGCGCGCCGGGTACTGGCGTTGCCACATCGCGAGCTGGCGCGGGCGGTCGACGCGCGCGACCCAGTGCGCGAGGAACGGGCCCTGCGCGAGCCTGGCATGCATCGCCGGATCGTCGAGGCCGAACAGCCGCGCGCGCGGCGGCGTGGCGTCGTCGCCCGTGGCGGGCGCATCGGGATCGATCGCGATCACTTCGAGGTACAGCCCGCCCCACGCGCCGAACAGCGCGTTATGGGTGCGCATCAGCGGATGGCGGCCGCCGCCGGCCGGTTCGATGCCGAGCGACGCGGCGACATGGCGTACGCCTTCGTCGAGCGTGCGCGCGGCGATCACGAGATGGTCGAGGGTCAGGGAGCGGGCTGGCATGAACGTCGGTCGGGAAGCGAAAGTGCATGGTAGGCGGGCGATGCGCCGGGCGGTTGCGGAACCGGCCGGCGCCCGGGCCGCGATGCAGGCCGGGCGGTGCGGCACCGCGTGCGGCAAGGCCGCGACGGCGGCCGCACGATCGCCATTCCGGTCAACTGTAATCGTCGGCACCGGCACAGTAACGGTACAATCGGCGCGATAGCCTTCGGTACAGTTGGAGTCGTCGCCCATGTCCACCGTCCCACTCGCCCAGATTCCCGCGCCGCACGATACGGCCACGCTCACGCTCGTCGACCAGCTTGTCCAGTGGGCGCGGCGCCGCATCGACGAACGCGTGTTCCGGCCCGGCATGCGGATGCCGTCGATCCGCAAGCTCGCGCTCGACAAGAGCGTGTCGCGCTTTACCGTGGTGGAAGCGTACGAACGGCTCGTCGCGCAGGGCTACCTCGATTCGCGGCGCGGCTCGGGCTTCTACGTGCGCGAGCGCACCGCCACCGGCCCGCAGCCGGCCGACAACGTGGTGCGCGTGGCCGAGGCCGCGCCCGTGCACAACACGATCGACGTCGTCTGGCTGCTGCGCAACATGCTGCATACCGCCAGTCCGGAAAAAGGGCCGGGTCTCGGCTACCTGCCGGGCCGCTGGCTCGACGGCGAGCTGATCACCGGCGCGCTGCGCGCGCTCGGGCGCCAGTCCGGCGCACAGATGCTCGGTTTCGGCACCGCGCAGGGCTTCCTGCCGCTGCGCCAGCAATTGCAGACGCGGCTCGCGGAAGTCGAGATCGGCGCGAAGCCCGAGCAGCTCGTGCTGGTGTCGGGCATCACGCAGGCGATCGACCTGATCTCGCGGATCTACGTGCGGCCCGGCGATGCGGTGATCGTCGGCGATCCCGCGTGGTTCCAGATGTTCGGCCGCTTCGCGTCGCAGGGCGCGCAACTGGTCGGCATGCCCTATACGCCCGACGGCCCCGATCTCGACGCGCTGGAGACGCTCGTGCAGATGTGGCGGCCGAAGATGCTCGTGATCAATTCGGTGCTGCAGAATCCGACCGGCACGTCGCTATCGGCCGCGCAGGCGTTCCGGATCCTGAAGCTTGCCGAGGCGTACGACTTCCTCGTCGTCGAGGACGACGTGTACGGCGACCTGTGTCCGCCGAGCTATCCGGCGACGCGACTCGCGAGTCTCGACCAGCTGAAGCGCGTGATCTACCTGGGCAGCTATTCGAAGACGCTCGCGGCGAATTTGCGGGTCGGCTATGTCGCCTGCGCACCGGAGATCGCCAAGGCGGTCACCGACCAGAAGATGCTGGTCGGGATGACGACGCCGGAGCTCAACGAGCGCGTGTTGTACAAGATCCTGACCGAAGGGCATTACCGGCGTCACGTCGAGCGGCTGCGCGCACGGCTCGACGGCGTGCGCGACAAGACCGCGCGGATGCTCGAGCGTACCGGGCTGCGGCTCTTCACGATGCCGGCGGCGGGGATGTTCCTGTGGGCCGACACGGGCGTCGATTCGGACGCGCTCGCGGCCGCCGCGCACGAGGAAGGGTTCTTGCTGACGCCGGGAAGCCTGTTCTCGCCGCAGCAGTCGTCGTCGACATGGACGCGCTTCAACGTCGCGAACTGCGGCGATCCGGCACTGCCGGGGTTTCTCGCGCGCTATATCGAAGCGGCGGCGCGGCGCGCGTCGTGACGGCGGGCGGCGCACCGCCCCTTGAAATCCGGTCGCCCGTCCCCAGATACCCGCGCGAACCGCTTGCGCCAGGCGGTCGTCCTTGACGGGCCCGCCGGCATCGCGCGCCGGGCGCCCGCGCCACACCATTCAAGTTCATGTAAGAGGAAACAGCATCCATGGCACACGAAACGATGAGCTTTCAGGCAGAGGTCAAGCAACTCCTCCACCTGATGATTCATTCGCTCTACAGCAACAAGGAAATCTTCCTGCGCGAACTGGTGTCGAACGCGTCCGACGCGGCCGACAAGCTGCGTTTCGAAGCGCTCGCGGACAACGCGCTGTACGAGAACGATCCGAACCTGCGCATCCGCATCGGCTTCGACAAGGCCGCACGCACGATCACGATCGAGGACAACGGCATCGGCATGAGCCGCGACGAGGCGATCGCGAACCTCGGCACGATCGCGCGTTCGGGCACCAAGGAATTCTTCACGAAGCTGTCCGGCGACCAGCAGAAGGACGCGGCGCTGATCGGCCAGTTCGGCGTGGGCTTCTACTCGGGCTTCATCGTCGCGGACAGGATCACCGTCGAGACGCGCCGCGCCGGCCTGCCGGCGAACGAAGCCGTGCGCTGGGAAAGCGCGGGCGAGGGCGATTTCACGATCGACGCGATCGAGCGCGCGCAGCGCGGCACGACGATCACGCTGCATCTGCGCGAAGGCGAGGACGAGCTGCTGTCGTCGCACCGCCTGAAGTCGATCATCCAGAAGTATTCCGATCACATCGCGCTGCCGATCCTGATGCAGAAGGAAGAGTGGGATCAGGAAAAGGGCGAGATGGTCCTGAAGGACGAGGACGAGACCGTCAACCAGGCGAGCGCGCTCTGGACGCGTTCGAAGAGCGACGTCACCGACGAGCAGTACACGCAGTTCTACCAGCACATCGCGCACGACCACCAGGATCCGCTCACGTGGACGCACAACCGCGTCGAGGGCCGCAGCGAATACACGCAGTTGCTGTTCGTGCCGGCGCATGCGCCGTTCGACCTGTGGAACCGCGATTACCGCGGCGGCCTGAAGCTGTACGTGAAGCGAGTGTTCATCATGGACGACGCCGAGCAGCTGCTGCCGCAATACCTGCGCTTCGTGAAGGGCGTCGTCGATTCGGCCGACCTGCCGCTGAACGTGTCGCGTGAAATCCTGCAGGAAAGCCGCGACGTGAAGGCGATCCGCGAAGGCGTGACGAAGCGCGCGCTGTCGATGCTCGAGGAACTCGCGAACGCGGAAGAGGACGCCGGCAAGGAGAAGTACAAGACGTTCTGGAGCGCGTTCGGCCAGGTGCTGAAGGAAGGTCTGGGCGAGGATCACGCGAACCGCGAGCGGATCGCGAAGCTGCTGCGCTTCGCATCGACGCACGGCGACACCGACGCGCAGGACGTGTCGCTCGCCGACTACGTGTCGCGCATGAAGCCCGAGCAGAGCAAGATCTACTACGTGACCGCCGATACGTGGCAGGCCGCGAAGAACAGCCCGCACCTGGAAGTGTTCCGCAAGAAGGGCGTCGAGGTGCTGCTGCTGACCGATCGCGTCGACGAATGGATGCTGTCGTTCCTGCATGAATTCGACGGCAAGCCGCTCGCGAGCGTGGCCCGCGGCGATCTCGACCTCGGCGAGCTGAACGACGAGGAAAAGAAGGCGCAGGAGCAGGCGGGCGAGGCGATCAAGCCGGTCGTCGAGAAGATGAAGGAAGCGCTCGGCGACAAGGTGAAGGAAGTGCGCGTCACGTTCCGCCTGACCGATTCGCCGTCGTGCCTCGTCGCGGACGACAACGACATGAGCGGCTACCTGCAGCGGATGCTGAAGGCGGCCGGCCAGAACGCGCCGGCGATGCAGCCGATTCTCGAGATCAACCCGGAGCATGCGCTCGTGAAGCAGCTGAACGCCGACAGCGCCGATTTCGGCGACTGGTGTCACCTGCTGTTCGACCAGGCGTTGCTGGCCGAAGGCGGGATGCTCGACGATCCGGCGAGCTTCGTGAAGCGGACCAACGCGCTGCTGCTGTCGCGCTCCGCGTGAACGCACGGATGCGATTCGACGGCGCACGAGCGGGCTGGCGCGAAACGCCCCGGCCCGGCTGCACGCTCGATCAGCGCGACTGGCTGACGCGCGGCGGTTCGCTGACCGCGCATCTGGCGCGGCTCGGCAGCGTGAGCGTGCGCGTGACGCGCGAGGCCGTCGACTGTCCGTGGTTCGACGAACCGGACGCGCTCGACAGTGCGCCGCGCGCGCCGATGTGGGTGCGCGAGGTGATCCTGTCGGTCGACGGCACGCCGTACGTCGCCGCGCACAGCATCGCGCCGCTCGCGGCCAGCAAGGGTGTCTGGCAGGCGATGCGGCGGTTGCGCACGCGGCCGCTCGCGGAGCTGCTGTACAGCGATCCGCAGGTGGAGCGCTCCACGCTCGTCAGCCGGCGCGTGATCGCCGGTCATCCGCTGTATGCGCTCGCGAGCCATGCGTTGCAGGGCGCGCGGGCGCCGCATGCGTTCGCCGCGCGGCGCTCGGTGTTCCAGCGGCACGGCAAGCCGTTGATGGTCACCGAATGCATGCTGCCCGCGCTGTGGCGCCATCTCGATGCGCACGGCGACGGGCCTCGATCCGTCGGGCCGCGCGGAGCGGCGTGATGCTGCAGGGCTTTCCGCCGGTCGTCGGGCCGCATACGCACACGATGATCCTCGGCAGCTTTCCGGGCGAGGCGTCGCTCGATGCCGCGCAGTACTACGCGCATCCGCGCAACCAGTTCTGGCGGTTGCTCGGGGCGGTGCTCGGCGAGCCTGGGCTGCACGAGCTCGTGTACGACGCTCGGCTCGAGCGCGTGCTTGCGCACGGCATCGGCATCTGGGACGTCCTCGATGCGTGCCATCGACAAGGCAGTCTCGATTCTGCGATCCGGAATGCGAAGCCGAACGACTTTGCGTCGTTGCGCGCGCATGCGCCGTTGCTGAAGAAAGTGTGTTTCAACGGCAAGACGGCGGGGCGGTTTGCCGACGTCATCGGCCAGGCCGGGTACGACACGCTGGTGCTGCCGTCGTCGAGTCCGGCGAATGCGATGCTGTCGTTCGAGCAGAAGCTGGTGCAGTGGCGGGCGATTCTCGTCTGACGTCGATCAGGATCGCGCGCGGACGTCACTGCGGCGCTCAGTCGTCCTTGCCCCATCTCCACCCGGGCCTTTCGCCCTTGATCCAGCAAACGGCGGTCAACAGCGCGACCAACACCACGATGCATGCAGCGTATGCGATCGGCGACCGCTGCGGCGGCACCAGCCACGCACTCGCGATGATCCCGATCGCGAACAGCAGCAGGACGATCCAGCCCTGCCAGGCGACGGGCAACCCCCATCCCCATCCGTAGCGCTTTGCCGGAAACCAGATCCTTTTGCCGTTCGGGTTCATGCGTCCTCCTTCGATCACCGAGTGCAGCGTAGCGCCAACCGGCTTCGAAGTCATGCAGGGCATGCGGCACGGCCGCCATCCCCCACCAATGCTATCCTCTCGTCCGCTCATCCAGCGTCACCCAGCGAGATTCAACCATGACCCGACTGATCAAGCGCGCGTCCGCCGAGGCGCGCGCGTTCAAGCAACGCAAATCGGCCGCTTACAACGGCTCCGAAAAACTCCAGCCGGCGCGCGTGAAGCGCCGTCCGGAGATCGACGAACACGACGACGTGCCCGTCCTCGAGGCGCCGCGCAAGCCGCGCTTCGCGCCCGTCACGTTCTCCGAAGAGCGCGGCGTGCGCTTCCTGCACTTCGGTACCGAATGGGTGCAGGGCGCGATGCGGATTTCGAAGCCGCTGCACATCGAGCTCGAATACGCGCAGCAGATGATGGCGTGGCTGCTGTTCCTCGAAACGCCCGAGCGGATCGTCCAGCTCGGGCTCGGCACCGGCGCACTGACCAAGTTCTCGCATCGCTTCCTGCCGCACGCGAAGGTCGAGGCCGTCGAACTGAACCCGGCCGTGATCGTCGCGGCGCGCACGATGTTCGCGCTGCCGCCCGATGACGCACGTCTCGTCGTGCACGAAGCCGACGCATGGGATTTCGTCAACGATCCGGCCAACCGCGGCACGACGGGCGCGCTGCAGATCGACCTGTACGACGCGACCGCGCGCGGCCCGGTGCTCGACAGCGTCGCGTTCTACCGCGCGGTGCGCGGCTGCCTCGCCGACGCGGGCATCGCGACGATCAACCTGTTCGGCGATCATCCGAGCTTCGTGCGCAACATGAAGCATCTGAACGTGGCGTTCGACCATCGCGTGATCGCGCTGCCGGAAGTGCACGACGGCAACCGGATCGCGATCGCGTTCTCGGGCCCCGCGCTCGACGTGTCGTTCGCGCAGCTGGAAGCCCGTGCGAAGCTGATCGAGGACACGCTGAAGCTGCCCGCGCGCAAGTGGGTGAAAGCTTTGAAAGAAACGACGGGTGCACGCGAATCCTCGTTCGCGATCTGACGCTCATGCGCCGGTCGCATGCCGGTGCAACCAGTTGACTGGGGGGCGGATCACCTCGGGTTCGCCCCCGCTTGACCGCTCGCTCGCGGCTCCTATACTGGCGCGAAGCCAGGGGAGCCGCAGCTTACCCGTTTTGCCTCCTCCTCTCGCCGCCGTACCCGCTTGACAAGATCGATAACCGGGAAAGATGAGGAGACGTCATGGCTCACGATGCCGACGCCAATCGGGCCGCCAAGCGCTGGCTCTGGCTGCTGGTGCTGCCGCTGATCGCGATGGTCTGGGTGCCGTCGTACAGCAAGATCGAACCGCAATGGCTGGGTTTTCCGTTTTTCTACTGGTACCAGTTGCTGTGGGTGTTCATTAGCGCGGTGATTACCGCGTTCGTGTATTTCAAGACCAAGAACGCGTGGAAGGCGAGCGGCCCGCAAGGAGGTGCGCGATGAACCTCGGCGCAACCTTCGTCTTCGTCCTGCTCTTCATCGGCGTCACGATCATCGGCTTCCTCGCCGCGAACTGGCGGCGCGGCGATCTCGCCCATCTCGACGAATGGGGCCTCGGCGGACGCCGCTTCGGCACGATCGTCACGTGGTTCCTGCTCGGCGGCGACCTCTATACGGCGTATACGTTCGTCGCAGTGCCCGCGCTCGTGTTCGGCGCCGGCGCGATGGGCTTCTTCGCGTTGCCGTACACGATCCTGATCTACCCGTTCGCGTTCGTCGTGTTCCCGAAGCTGTGGAGCATCGCGAAGCGGCATGGCTACGTGACGGCCGCCGACTTCGTGAACGCGCGCTACGGCAGCCGGATGCTCGCGCTCGCGATCGCGGTCACGGGCATCCTCGCGACGATGCCGTACATCGCACTGCAACTCGTCGGTATCGAAGTCGTGATCGGCGCGCTTGGTTTCGACACGACCGGCTTCGTCGGCGACCTGCCGCTCATCATCGCGTTCGCGATCCTCGCCGCATACACGTACACGTCGGGGCTGCGCGCGCCCGCGATGATCGCGATCGTGAAGGACATCCTGATCTACATCACGATTGCCGCAGCGGTCATCGTGATCCCGGCGAAGCTCGGCGGCTTCGGGCACATCTTCGCGTCGGTGCCGCCGGCGAAGCTGCTGCTGAAGGCACCCGACGCGGCGAGCCTGAACGGCTACAGCGCTTACGCGACACTCGCGATCGGTTCCGCGCTCGCGCTGTTCCTGTATCCGCACTCGGTCACGGCGATCCTGTCGTCGGCGTCGGGCAACTCGATCCGCCGCAACATGGCGATGCTGCCCGCATACTCGTTCGTGCTCGGCCTGCTCGCGCTGCTCGGCTACATGGCGCTCGCGGCGGGCGTGAAGGACATGCCGCAGTACGCGCCGTACTTCAAGGCGTTCGGTCCGAACTTCGCGGTGCCCGCGCTGTTCCTCGAGTATTTCCCGTCATGGTTCGTCGGCGTCGCGTTCGCGGCGATCGGCATCGGCGCGCTGGTGCCGGCGGCGATCATGTCGATCGCGGCCGCGAACCTGTACACGCGCAACATCCACCGCGAGTTCGTGAACCGCAACATGACGCACGACCAGGAGACGCACGTCGCGAAGCTCGTGTCGCTGATCGTGAAGGTCGGCGCGGTGGCGTTCATTCTCGGGCTGCCGCTGACCTATGCGATCCAGTTGCAACTGCTCGGCGGGATCTGGATCATCCAGACGCTGCCCGCGATCGTGCTCGGCCTGTACACGCGGCTGCTCGACCACCGTGGCCTGCTGGCCGGCTGGGCGGCAGGCATCGTGTGCGGCACGTGGATGGCGGTATCGCTGAAGCTCGCGAGCTCGATCTTCACGATCCACCTGTTCGGCCTCGCGATCCCTGGCTATGCGGCGGTGTGGTCGCTGATCGTGAACCTCGTGGTGTCGGTGGTGGTCAGCGTGCTGGTGCGCGCGATGGGCATGGCGCATGCGGAGGACCGCACGCGGCCGGAGGATTATCTCGACGTCGTCGAGAGCTGATACGGGCGGCGCGGCCGCGTGTCGCGCCTCGAGCAACAACAAGGACGCCCGCCACGGCGAAGTGGCGGGCGTTTTCGCTGGTGTCAGCCCTGTGCGCGTTTCGCGAGATCCTCGCGTTGCGAGAGGTCTTCGACGTTGACCATCCAGTGCACGCCGAACCGATCCTTCGCCATCCCGAAGCCGAGCGCCCAGAACGTCTTGCCGAACGGCATCGTCACTTCGCCGCCGTCGGCGAGCGCATTGAACAGCTTCTGACCTTCCTCGACCGTCGCCGGGTTCAGCGACAGCGAATAACCCGAATGCGTGCCGCCTGGCTGGCTGCAGTCGCCGTCCGAGCACATGATCATCGAGTCGCCGATCGTGAAGCTCGCATGCATCACCTTGTCGCTCATCTCCGGCGCCATCGGGTAGTCCGGATTCGGCGGCGCGTCCCTGAAGTGCATCTTGAACATCGTCTTCGCGCCGAGCGCCTTTTCGTAGAACTGAAGGGCTTCTTCCGCGCGGCCGTAGAACGTCAGGTACGGTTGGACTTGCATCGTTGTCTCCTGTTGGCCGGCCCGGCGTGTCGGTGCCGGCCCGGATACTTCCAAGATTGACCGGGAAGAGCACGCCGGGATGCGGCCGGCGCACTCGTGACGTGGATTGTAGTGCGCGCGCTTGACGATGGAATGAAAAATAAAAACGGCCGCGAACACGAAGCTCGCGGCCGTTCGTCACGCTTGCTGACGGCTGTTGTCAGGTTTGCTGACAGTTCAACTGACAGCCGTCACGTGCGGTACGGTTCAGCGCAGTGCATCGATCAGTTTCTCGAGCTTCACCGCGTCGGCGGCGAACACGCGGATGCCCTCGGCCAGTTTTTCCGTTGCCATCGCATCGTCGTTCAACTGGAAGCGGAACGATGCCTCGTCGATGGCGACGCGCTCGGTCGGCTTGTCCTGCAGCGCGTCCGGCGACAGCTTGCGTGCCACCGTATCGTTGCTTTCCTGCAGCTTCTGCAGCAAATCGGGGCTGATCGTCAGCAGGTCGCAGCCCGCAAGCTCGGTGATCTGGCTCGTCGTGCGGAAGCTCGCGCCCATCACTTCGGTGTTGTAGCCGAACGTCTTGTAGTACGTGTAGATGCGTTGTACCGACTGCACGCCCGGATCGTTCGCACCGCCGTTCTTCGCTTCATCCCACTCGGCGTCGGCCTGCTTCTTGTACCAGTCGTAGATACGGCCGACGAACGGCGAGATCAGTTGCGCGCCGGCTTCCGCGCACGCGGCGGCCTGGACGAGCGAGAAAAGCAGGGTCATGTTGCACTTGATCCCTTCCTTCTGCAGCACCTCGGCTGCGCGAATGCCTTCCCACGTCGACGCGAGCTTGATCAGGATGCGCTCGCGGCCGATGCCGGCATCTTCGTACAGCTTGATGAGTTCGCGACCCTTGTCGATCGAGCGCTGCGTGTCGAACGACAGGCGCGCATCGACCTCGGTCGATACGCGGCCCGGGATCAGCTTCAGAATCTCGGTGCCGAATGCGATCAGCAGGCGGTCGATGATGAAATCGCTGCTTTCGTCGCGGTGATCGCGGACGGTTTTCTCGAGGATCGGCTTGTACGCGTCCTTCTGGACGGCCTTCAGGATCAGCGACGGGTTCGTGGTCGCGTCCTGCGGCTTGTATTGCGCAAGCTGCTGGAAATCGCCCGTGTCGGCGACGACGGTCGTGTACTGCTTCAGCTGGTCGAGTGCGGTAGTCATGGCGATTCGGGAGGAGGGCGCAAGGCGCCGGGGTTCTCACGGGCCGCGCGAGCGCGGCAGCGAAGCGAGGCGGCGCCGGGCGCCGCCTCCGATCCACTATTTTAGGCCCGAATCGCGTCGCGCACGTTTCGGCGTGCCGTTTGCGGTGCGGGCTCGCTCCATGCGGCGCTACGCGGGGCGCCGCGCGTTCAGGATCACCTGCGTGACGATCCCCGCGACGAGCCCCCAGAACGCCGAGCCGATCGACAGCAGCGTGAGGCCCGACGCGGTGACCATGAACGTGACGAGCGCTGCTTCGCGCTGCTTCACGTCCTGCATCGCGTTCGCGAGCCCGCTCATGATCGAGCCGAACAGCGCGAGCGCGGCGACCGACACGACGAGCGCCTTCGGCAGCGCGGCGAACAGCGCGGCGATCGTCGCGCCGAAGATCCCGGCGACCAGGTAGAACGTGCCGCACCACACGGCGGCCGTGTAGCGCTTCGCGTGATCCTCGTGCGCTTCGGGGCCGGTGCAGATCGCGGCGGTGATCGCCGCGAGGTTCACGCCGTGCGAGCCGAACGGCGCGAGCAGCAGCGACGCGAGGCCGGTGGTCGCGATCAGCGGCGACGACGGCGTCGAATAGCCATCCGCGCGCAGCACGGCGATGCCCGGCACGTTTTGCGACGCCATCGCGACGACGAACAGCGGAATGCCGATGCTGACGATCGATGCGATCGAGAACGCGGGCATCGTGAACACGGGCTGCGCAAGCGCGATGTGGAAGCGGCTGAAGTCGAGCAGGCCGAGGCCGCCGGCCACGGCGGTACCGACGATCAGCGTCGTGACGATCGCGTAGCGTGGCGCGAGCCGCTTGACGATCAGGTAGGTGAAGAACATCGCGAGCACGAGCGCGGTCTGGAACTGCGCGGCGCGGAAGATCTCGATACCGATCTCGAACAGGATGCCCGCGAGCAAGGCGGCCGCGATGCCGGCTGGAATGCGCCGCATCAGCGTGTCGAACAGCCCGCTCACGCCGACCGCGGTCAGCAGCAGCGAGCACACGACGAACGCGCCGATGGCCTCCGGGTACGGCACGCCGGGCAGCGACGCGATCAGCAGCGCGGCGCCGGGCGTCGACCAGGCGACCACGACGGGCGCGCGAAAGCGCAGCGACAGGCCGATCGTCGTCAGCGCCATGCCGATCGACAGTGCCCAGATCCACGACGAGATCTGTGCGTCGGTCAGATGCGCGGCGCGGCCGGCCTGGAACATCAGCACGAGCGAGCTCGTGTAGCCCGTCATCATCGCGACGAAGCCGGCGACGAGCGTCGAGATGGACGTATCGGTGAAAAAGCGGCGGCCGCCGGCGCGGCCAGCGCTCGCGGTGGGCGAAGGGTTCATGCTATCTCCGGGGGAGGCCGCTCTGACGCGGCCTTCGTGTCTGCGGGGCGGGTTCGTTATTTGCTGAGTGCGCGCATCGCGGTTTCGAGGCCCGCGAGCGTGAGCGGATACATGCGCTGACCGAGCAGGTCGCGGATCACCGCGACCGATTGCCGGTATTCCCATAGCCGCTCGGGCTCGGGGTTCAGCCAGGCATGGTGGGGGAATTGGTCCGCGAGGCGGCGTAGCCAGACGGCGCCGGCTTCCGGGTTGTTGTATTCGACCGAGCCGCCGGGCTGCAGCACCTCGTACGGGCTCATCGTCGCGTCGCCGACGAAGATCAGCTTGTAGTCGGGCGTGAACTTGTGCAGCACGTCCCACGTCGCGGTGCGCTCCGAGTGACGGCGGCGGTTGTTCTTCCACAGGTGGTCGTACACGCAGTTGTGGAAGTAGTAGAACTCCAGGTGCTTGAACTCGGCCTTCGCGGCCGAGAACAGCTCTTCGGTGCGCTTGATGTGATCGTCCATCGAGCCGCCGACATCGAGCAGCATCAGCACCTTCACGTTGTTGTGACGCTCGGGCACCATCCGCAAGTCGAGCCAGCCGGCGTTCGCGGCAGTGCTGCGGATCGTGCCGGGCAGGTCGAGTTCCTCGGCCGCGCCTTCACGCGCGAAGCGGCGCAGGCGCCGCAACGCGACCTTGATGTTGCGCGTGCCGATCTCGACCGAATCGTCGTAGTCGCGGTACGCGCGCGCCTCCCACACCTTGACGGCGGTGCGGTTGCCGTTCGACGGGCCGCCGATGCGCACGCCTTCGGGGTTGTAGCCGCCGTGTCCGAACGGCGACGTGCCGCCGGTGCCGATCCACTTGTTGCCGCCTTCGTGGCGTTCCTTCTGCTCGTCGAGCAGTTCCTTAAGGCGCTCCATCAGCTTGTCGAGGCCGCCCATCGCTTCGATCTGCGCCTTTTCCTCCGGCGACAGCTCGCGCTCGAGACGCTTCTCGAGCCAGTCGAGCGGAATGTCGAACGCTTCGGACGGCAACGCGGACACGCCATGGAAATACACGCCGAACGCCTGGTCGAACTTGTCGAAGTACTGCTCGTCCTTGACGAGCGTCATCCGTGCGAGGAAGTAGAACGCGTCGATCGACGGCGAGATCAGCCCGGCCTTCAGCGATTCGAGCAGCGTCAGGTATTCCTTCACCGAGACGGGCAGCTTGGCTGCGCGCAGCGCGTAGAAGAAATTGAGCAGCATGGCCGGGCCTTCGCGGATGGGTTACCGGTTGTGCCGGTTCATGTAGACGAGCCGCTCGAGCAGGCTCAGATCCTGCTCGTTCTTCAGCAGCGCGCCCGCGAGCGGCGGCACGATCTGCTTCGCGTCGGCGCCGCGCAGCGCGTCGGCCGGGATGTTCTCGGCGAGCAGCAGCTTCAGCCAGTCGAGCAGTTCGGACGTCGACGGCTTCTTCTTCAGCCCGGACACGGCGCGCAACTCGAAGAAGCTCTCGAGCGCCGCGCGCAGCAGCTCCTCGCGGATGTGCGGGAAGTGGACCGCGACGATCTGCTGCATCGTCGACGGATCGGGAAACTGGATGTAGTGGAAGAAGCAGCGGCGCAGGAACGCGTCGGGCAGTTCCTTCTCGTTGTTCGACGTGATGATCACGAGCGGGCGGTGCTTCGCGCGTACCGTCTCGCGCGTCTCGTACACGTGGAATTCCATCCGGTCGAGCTCGCGCAGCAGGTCGTTCGGGAATTCGATGTCGGCCTTGTCGATCTCGTCGATCAGCAGCACGCTCGGGTGCTCGGCGTCGAACGCCTGCCAGAGCACACCCTTCACGATGTAGTTCGAGATGTCCTTCACGCGCTCGTCGCCGAGCTGCGAGTCGCGCAGCCGCGATACCGCGTCGTATTCGTACAGGCCCTGCTGCGCCTTCGTCGTCGACTTGATGTGCCACTGCAACAGCGGCATGTCGAGCGCGGCCGCCACTTCCTCGGCGAGCATGGTCTTGCCGGTGCCGGGCTCGCCCTTGATCAGCAGCGGCCGTTGCAGCGTCAGCGCGGCGTTGACCGCGAGCTTCAGATCGTCGGTGGCGACGTAGTGCGAGGATCCTTCGAAACGCATGGCGGCGCTCTTTCCTGATCGCAAAAAAACCCAGTATAAGTCAGAAGGGCTGTCCGGTTGGCCCGGGGCCGCGTATCGTTGCGGGGCTGCGGCGGGGCGGGCCGGGGTGCCGTATGGACGCATTCCCCGCCGACGCGGTACAATCTGGCCGTTTTTTTTGGCCTGCGTGGCGACCGACAAGCAAAACGGCGCGGGCCGTTGCCGCTTCGGCGCCAGTTTCCCCTCAAGCTAGGTTACAAGAGCTATGAACAAATTCGTCGGCAAACACGTCGTTGTCGCAGCGCTCGTGGCGCTCGCGGGCAGCGCGCAGGCGGCCGGTGTGGTCGGCAACCCGAAGGACGGGGCGAGCAAGGCCGCCATGTGCATCGGTTGCCACGGCATCCAGGATTACCGCGCGGCGTACCCGGAGGTCTACCGGGTGCCGGTCCTCGGCGGCCAGAACCAGCAATACCTCGAGAACGCGCTGAAGGCCTACCGCAAGAAGGATCGTCACTTCCCGTCGATGAACGCGATCGCCGGTTCGCTGACGGACCAGGACATCGCGGATCTGGCGGCCTACTACGCCGCCCAGAAGGCCGACACGAAGGACAATCCCTACAAGTAAAGCGCGCGCCGCCGATCTGACCGGCGGGACAGGAGCATTCATGAACAACGCATTCAAGACGGCGGCGGTTGCACTGGCGGCCGGCCTCGCGATCGGTACCGCGCATGCGGCGGACACCACGAAGGGCAAGGAGCTGGTCGAGTCGCACAACTGCGCGGCCTGCCACGGCGCGCAGCTGAACAAGCCGATCAACGCGGAGTATCCGCGCCTCGCGGGCCAGCACGCCGACTACCTCGTGTGGGCGATGCGTCAGTACCAGATGGGGCTGACGAACCCGCTGCTCGGTCGCAACAACGCGATCATGCAGGCGCAGGTGCAGAACCTGTCGGTCAGCGACATGAAGGACATCGCGGCCTACATCGAGTCGCTGAAAGAGACCGATCTCGTCTTCAAGAAGTAAGCGCGCCGGACCTTGCGGGTCCGTGCAGCCAGCGTACCCCGCCGCGGCGGGGTATTTTTTT
>NZ_JBSAXF010000045.1:0-29095 GCF_053427845.1 Burkholderia sp. AW49-1
ATAAGAAGCTGTTGCGAAATTAAATTTCGAGGGCTGTTAACTTTTTCGAGCTGGTGTTAACTTCTTGTCTTGTTTTGCCCGACAGGAAGCGATGACGAAAGAACTTATAGACGACGAACTGTGGTCACTCATCGAACCACTTCTGCCTGTGCGAGCGCCTCGCAATCGCCAGTATGCGGGCCGCAAACCGACACCCGACCGCGCGGTGCTGACGGGCATTGTGTTCGTGTTGCGCTCGGGCATTGCATGGAATCTGCTCCCGCAAGAAATGGGATGTGGTTCAGGCACGGCTTGCTGGCGACGGCTCGTCGCGTGGCAACAGGCCGGCGTCTGGCAACGCGTCCACGAAACATTGCTGGCCGAGTTGCGTCGCCGTGGCGAAATCGACCTCTCGCGTGCGCTCGTCGACAGCTCGTCGATTCGCGCCGTACTGGCGGGAAAAAAACCGGCCCGAATCCTACGGACCGGCGCAAGCTCGGCAGCAAACACCACCTCATCGTCGACGCGCAAGGCATCCCGCTCGCGGTTATCTTGACTGCCGCGAATTGCAACGACATCACGCAACTCGAAGCGTTGGTCGAGGCGATTCCTCCCATTCGCGGCAAACGTGGACGTCCTCAGCGCAAACCAAAAATGGTTCAGGGTGACCGCGGCTACAGTTCCGAGCCGCACCGGCAGCGTCTGCGCGAACGCGGCATCACACCCTTGCTTGCCAAATCGGCTCGCCTCATGGCAGTGGCCTCGGTAAAACGCGCTGGTTCATCGAACGTTCCTTTGCCTGGCTTCATGCATTCAGACGGCTCAAGATTCGCTACGAACGGTACGCACACGTGCATGAGGCGTTCCTCTCGCTCGCGTGCTGCCTGATTTGCTGGAACAAACTCAAGACAGCGTCCGATTAATTTCGCAACAGCTTCTAAGGGATGTCGGTGCTCGGGAACGGTGACGGCAGCGGGACGCGTTTCGGTTGCGGACGCGCTTGGCTGGCCCGCTTCTCCGGTTGCAACGCTTCGAGCTTGGCCTCAATCGCCGCCAGATCCGTATCGATCGCTTCGACGAGCAGGACAACTGCTCTCAGTTGACCTGCTCGCGTCGCTTGCCGAGCTGCTGCCGCTTGACGATCGACAACTTGTGCGTGAGCCGGTCGATCGTAGCCGCCCAATGCCCTCCGGCACTGTTGCTCGTCCAGCGGATCCTGGCGATTCCGATGAAACGCTTCGACAAACCATTGCTCGGGTTCCTGTCCAGGAATGAAGTTCGAGCGCATCGTCGATGCCCCCGATACAACGACGTGGCAGGGCCTCCGGGATCGCGTGCTCCTCAAGATGCTCTACAACACCGGCGCTCGTGTTTCTGAGCTGATCGGCATACACGTCGACGATCTGGAACGCGATATCACGCCGTCGGTGCGGCTGCATGGCAAGGGGCGTAAGCAGTGGACCGTACCACTATGGAGGGATACCGCTATCGAGATTCGCCGCTGGATCGAATTCACCGGCTTGCAAGAGGCCCAACCTCTGCTGCCTAATCGCTAGGGAAAGCCGATGACCCGGTCGAACGTAGCCGAGCGAATCGCACGGGCTGTAAGCACTGCAACGGCCCAATGTGCTTCGCTGCGCGGACAGACGATCTCGCCACATACGCTGCGCCATACGACAGCGATGCACTTGCTGCAGTCCGGCGTTGACCTCACGGTCATTGCGCTTTGGCTCGGGCACGAGAGTCCGGTAACGACCCACGGCTACGTCGAAGCCGATCTGGCCATGAAGGAGCGTGCCTTGGCCGCGATCGCGCCGCCCAAGACACGGCGCTCCCGTTATCGCCCGACGAACGCGCTGCTGAAGTTCCTGCAGGCGCTTTGATTATGTGCAGTTGAAAGGGGCGAGTCACGCTAACAGAGGAGGCCCGCCGCGACTACTCAGCATAATCGCGGACCGAGCATAACGCCGTTTATGCCGAGGTCGGCATAACAGACGAAACTGGCTGTTCGCTGGATCGCGGCGCGCGGGCAAGCGTGCGGCCGCGATCACGACGTTGATCCGCTCGGCGCAGTTGAACAGCCACGATCCGCTGGCCTACCTGACAGACGTATTGACCCGGTTGCCGACTCACCGTGCCCACGACATTGCTGCGTTGCTGCCTCATCGCGGGGCACCAACTGGGGCTTGATCACCTCCGCGAGTGCTCTCGTCAAGATGACGTCGCCGGGCGCTTACGTTTGAAAGGAAAGGGAAATCAGAATGGCTTCGTCGGCAGATACTTGCCATCCAACGTGATCACGGCGCGGGACCCGCCTTCGGGATCGTCAATTTTCTTCACGTCCAGGCGGAAGTTGATCGCACTGATCACACCGTCACCGAATTTTTCGTGGATCAGCGCCTTGAGCGTGGTGCCGTACACCTGCAGCATCTCGTAAAAGCGATACATGGTCGGATCGGTCGGCACGCAATCCTCGATGCAGCCGCGCATCGGAATGATCTGGAGGAACGCGATCGTTTCGGCGTCCATGTCCAACTTCTCGCCGACGATCCGGGCCGCTTCGGCCGGAAGCGGGTGCTGGCCGAGCAGCGCGGCGGTCACGAAGGCTTCGCTCAAGCCCGTGCCGTCGGCGATCTGTGCGAAGGACAGGTTCTTCCTCGCTTTGGTCATGAGAATGAGTTCGGTCAGGGATTGACGGTTGCCCTTGGTGACTTGCGAGTGGATCATAGTGATTTCTCCTTGTACTGGGGTTGAAGGTCAGGCTGCTGCAAGCATCGGAACGGGAAAGGCGAGCACGTCGGGGTAGTCGGCAAGCGAGACAAATTGCTGGCTGGCACCGTCATAGGCGTCGATGCGGCCGCTTTCGATGTCATAAACCCAACCATGCAGCGCGACACGCTTTTCCGCGAGTGCGAGGCGCACCGACGGATGCGTCATCGCGTTCGACATTTGGGCGATCACGTTCTCGCGTACCATCGAATCCACCCGCGCATGTTCGCTCTCGTGCTCGCGTGCCTCGTTCACCACGCGGGCCGAATCCGCATGGCGAAGCCAGTTGGCCACCGCGGGCATGTGGTCCATGCATTGGCAGGTCGCAATCGCGGTCATCGCGCCGCAATCGGAATGACCGCAAATCACGATGTCGGACACGCGCAGTGCGCTCACCGCGTATTCGATGGAAGCCGATACGCCGCCCGACATGGGGCTGTGCGAGGGCACGATGTTGCCCGCGTTGCGGATCACGAACAGGTCGCCCGGCTCCCGCTGCGTGACGAGCTCCGGCACCAGCCGGCTGTCGGAGCACGAGATGAAAAGCGTACGAGGGTTCTGCCGGGTCGCGAGGTCCTTGAACAGGGCAACGCGTTCTGGAAATGCTTTTTTCTGGAATTTTAGAAATCCTTCAATAATGTCTTTCATTGATTCTCCTGGCTGATTTGTGATGGATGAACGGGATGAAGATTAAATATATTGTGGAGAATGGTAAAAGTCTGATTTATGATGAATTTGATAAGGCAACCTTATGAGTGAATAAATGCTATCGAGGGGCATCAATTATTTCCTTGCCGTGGCCGAGCATCGAAGCTTCACGCGTGCGGCCACCGCGTTGTACGTATCGCAGCCCGCGCTGTCGCAGCAGATCAGGCGCCTGGAGGAATCGCTCGGCACGCAATTGTTCGATCGAACCGGCCGTGTCACGTGCCTGACCGATGCGGGCGAGGTGTATTTCCGGTTCGCACGGCGGGCACGGCAGGATCTCGAGGAAGGTAAGCGCGCGATCCATGATGTCGGCAACCTTAGTTGCGGCTCGCTGCGCGTGGCGATCACGCCGACCTTTGCGACCTATCTCGTCGGCCCGTTGATCGAGTCATTCCATGACCGCTATCCGAATATCACGCTGACCATTCGCGAGATGCCGCAGGTTCAGATGGAAGCACTGGTGCTCGACAATGAGATCGATGTTGGCATCGCGTTCGATGAAATCCGCTCGCCCGATATCGACGCTCAGCCGCTCTTGTCGGAAATGCTGGCGCTGGTCGTCAATGACGATCATCGTCTGGCCCATTGCCGGATGGTCGGCGTTGACGTACTCAATGACGAATTCATGGTTCTCCTGACGTCCGAGTTCGTGACACGCGAGCAGATCGACCGATATTTCCGCCAGAACCGGATTTGTCCGCGAATCCGGATGCAGGCAAACTCCCTGAGCACGGTCATCGAGATCGTTCAACGGACCGACCTGGCCACGCTGTTGCCGGCCAACATCGCGATGAATCGGGCTGGGCTGATCGCGATCGAGTTGAGCCCGCCCGAACTGCATCGCACGGCGGTATTGCTGCAGCGCAAGGATGCCTATCAGACGGCGGCGGCGCGTGCGTTCATCGAGCTCGCACACGCTAGCGCGGGCTGTCAGGGGCTGACCGGGTGCTGATAGTGTGTTGCTCGGGCGGCGCCACTCGCCGCGGCGTCTGCACACGATGTGTCACGAAGTAAGATTGACGGCAACACTGTCGGCCCAGCAACCGCGCTGTTGCGCCGGGATCGTCCGATCGGGCGGCTGCCGCATGCCGGCGCAGTCTTCGCGCACGCAGTTGTTCCAGCCCGCTTCGTGGATGATCGTGAATCGCATGGTCTTGCCGCGATTGGCCTGCAGCGGGATTTGCCAGAGCATGTCGTATTCGGGATTCAGGGTCGACGCGGTTGGCGTAGCGGTGCCGAACGGACCCGTTATGCGCCGTGAAACGAGGTAGTCCCATATGGCCGGTACATCCGGACGCCATCGAGTCGTGCGCGAATAGTGGTTGGCCGCGGACGTTTGAGCGTGCGTCAAGGTGACCGTCGAGGTCCGGGTCGTCGTATTGGTGTGATTGAGATTCAGCAACACGCTCACCTGGGCGCTCGGCGCAGCCGAGGCGGTGCCGGCTACCCCGACCGTGCCGCCGAATTGAAGCGCCGTCGTGTTGGCCACCGTGACTTGATTGTCGAAGCTGTCGGATGGAAAGAGCCTGATGACACTGGCCGACGTGGGGCAGATGCTGCCGCTGTCACCGAAGTTGCATCCGAAGAGTTTGGGGTCGCGCATCGACCAGTATTCGCTGCCGGCCGGATAGGTCCACGAACGGCGCTCGCGCAGATATGTCCGGCCCCAGCCCGCGTGGATTGTTGCATCCACGAGACCGTACATGACGTTGCTGTGATAAGTCGCCGTGTCGTGGAACGCACGCGTGAAGCCCGAACCGGCGCCTTCGCCGACGGTCTTGACCCAGAAGTAGAACGCCGAGTTGGCCGGCGCGAGTGCGTCTTCGCTACGAATCAGCGCCCATTCGGTCAACAGGTTGAGCCTTGCCTTGGCGGCCGTTGCCCAGTCGGGCACGGCGAGCGGCATCGACGTGCCGGGATGACGCGAGAGCGTGCCGCTTTGACACCATCGACCGACTTCCGCTGACAGCGCGCGTTGCTCGTCCGACGTCAACGGGCGCTCGAACGCGCTGGCCGCGAGCTCGTTGCCGAATGCGGTGCAGGTTTCGACGGATGAGGTCGGTCTGATTGTAAAGTTCACGCTTTTCGTGAAGTCGCCGGTGCCTGAGGATCGGGGGGCGCTTGTGGCCTGCCTGTATGTGCGAGAGTGCGTCTCCCGCGGCGTTCGCGCGGGCAACATGAGTGGCAGCGATGTGGACGATCTCGTCGGCATTTTGGCCATCTTCGTCGCGGCCGTCTTCGCCACGGAGGGCATCCACGCGCGTGCCCATGCGACTGGTCACCACGAGCGTCGTCGCATGCGGCCAGATGTGTACCTCCTTGGGTTTCGGCGCAGCCAGCGCATCCGGCGCACCGAGGATCACGACCGTTCCGCGCTCGGAGAGCGAGCGTTCGATCAGTGCGCGATAGTGATCAGCGGCCACCATCTCGGCGGGGCTTGCTTCGAGCACCAGCAGATGGGGCTCCTGCGGAACGTCGACGAGAACGGTCGGGTTGGCCAGTGCGGCCCTGAGCGTCGATATGTCCTGGCCCGCTGGGGCCACGATCGGCATGTGAGCCAGCCCACCGGGCGTGAACGGACGAGCCGTCGGGACGGATGCGAAGGTCGTCCCCGGCAGCAGCGCCTGTGCGGCATGTGCGATGAGCGCGATCGCCGCGGTTCGAAAAGCATGCATGTTGAACGTCTCGTTGGCAACCGGACTCGACCGAAGCCCGGATGAATGGCAAAGAGCCTGCTTTTTAATCGCGATGCGAGCTCGAGTGCAAGAGGGCGAACGCGCGATTCGACGCTTTCGAGGGAGCCGATTCGGCGATATCAGCTTTCGTTCGCATCGCATGGCATTTCGAGATACCAGGATGATTATCCTCGGAGCCCGTGCGGCTCACCGGCGGTCGTCGTGCGGGCCGAGCAGGCACGTATGTCGTCACGCATGTTCCGATGCGCGTGTCGATCGATGAAATATCGACAGGTCGGATCTGACCCAACAATTCACTCATAGAGCGGAGTCTCGCGTTACATGACGAACCCTTCCACACTGAATGGGTGGCTCACCCATCTTGAATCCGCCCATCCGACTGGCATCGATATGGAGCTCGCGCGAATCGATCGGGTCAAGGCCGCGCTGCAATTGTCGTTCACCTGTCCGGTCATCATGGTGGCCGGCACGAATGGCAAAGGATCGACCTGCGCGATGCTCGAGTCGATCTTGCAAGCGGCCGGCCGCACTGTGGGTTGCTACACGTCGCCGCACCTGCTCGAATTCGGCGAGCGCGCGCGCGTGAACGGCCAGCAGGTGAGCGACGCGGAGCTGCTGCCGCACTTCGAAGCCGTCGAGGCGGCGCGCACGTCGCTGCCCGAGCCGGTGTCGCTCACGTACTTCGAATTCACGACGCTCGCGATCCTGCACCTGTTCGCGTCGCGCGGGCTCGACGCGGTGATCCTCGAAGTCGGCCTCGGCGGCCGGCTCGATGCGGTCAACATCATCGATACCGATTGCGCGATCGTCACGAGCATCGACATCGACCACACCGAATACCTCGGCGACACGCGCGAGAAGATCGCATTCGAGAAGGCAGGGATCTTCCGCGCGGGCAAGCCGGCGATCTGCGGCGATCCCGCGGTGCCGAACACGCTGGTCGAGCATGCCGAAGCGATCGGCGCCGACCTGTGGCTGGTCGGTCGCGATTTCCGCTACGAAGCGCAGCCGGGCGCCGAACGCCAGCAATGGAGCTACCTCGGCCGCGAGAAGCGCTATCCGGCGCTCGCGTATCCGGCGCTGCGCGGTGCGAATCAGCTGATCAATGCATCGGCCGCGCTGGCCGCGCTCGAGGCGCTGCGCCCGGTGCTGCCGGTGTCCGCGCAGGACATCCGGCTCGGGCTCGCCAACGTCGAACTGCCGGGGCGCTTCCAGGTGCTGCCCGGCAAGCCGGCGATCGTGCTGGACGTCGCGCACAACCCGCATGCGGCGGCCGTGCTCGAGCAGAATCTCGGCAACATGGGCTTCTTCCCGTACACGTACGCGGTGTTCGGCGCGATGCACGACAAGGACATCGATGGCGTGTTGCAGCATCTGAAGGGCGAGATCGACCACTGGTGCGTGACCGACCTGCCGCTGCCGCGCGCGGCGAGCGCGGAGCAGCTCGAAGCCGCGCTGCGCAGGGCGGGTGTGAGGGATGGCTCACATTCGAGCGTGACGCGGTTCGTGTCGCCTGCCGAAGCGTTGCGCGACGCGCTGAAGCGAGCATCCGGACACGACAGGATCGTTGTATTCGGGAGTTTCTTCACGGTCGCTGGTGTGATGAGCGAAGGGCTCTGCTGACCCGTTGCGATCGCGCCATGCGGTCGAACTGTTGCCCGGGCTGCGGCAGGGTTGGAGGATAGTGCAGTGGATGGATAGGCCAGTGGATTGGCAACGACCTGAAGCGTTGTTGTCCGATCGTTCAACGTCGATGAACGCCACTGATGTCAGACAGCGCAGGCACGGTCAAGTGTGTCTGAAACCGTGCTGGCGCATCGGGTTGCCAGGCGGGCGGACGAAAGTTTGCCCGCCACCACTCAACGGCCCGAAAGAGTTTGACCGATGGCTGACCCCGACCGAAAACTGTCGCCGAAGGTGAAGCAGGTGCTGTATGCGTTTGCGGAACTGACGGAGGATGCCCAAAAAGCATTCAATGGCGCGTTGAGCGCGTATTTGCCCGCGTCGCCGGCCAGGCGCCGTCAACCGATCAAGCAATGGCAGGAGAGCGTCGACACAGCCGCGCAACGTGATTATGTCGGACCGCCCGCACAAGCGGGCTCCATGACGTAACGCAACCTTGACACGAACTGCGTACGCTTGCCGAATCGCATGGCGATCGGCGGGGCTTTTCATCTAGCTCCCGAGCATCGTAGCGACGAGCACGCAGGGGCTACCGAGCAGCGCGAAAATGTCGACACGTTGTGCGTCGGGCAACGCCGCGAGTGTGCGCACGTGCCAGACGATTCAATCAGGCAGCGCTACGTCGGACGCGTCGAACTGCGGGTAGCCGATCACGAGCGGCGGTATCCGGATTATCAACGGTTCGGTATCTCGACGCGTCGATCGTTTCGAATGTACCCACGACGATTTTTGCTTTGCCGTCGATGCTCCGTTCGGTATTCTATGTGTGCTGCCTTTTTCTCCTCGGGTAGCTTGTGTCTGTCGTTAGTACGTTCTTAATCCCGTTCAAGGCCCGAACGGGATTTTTTTTATTCCGATACTGTACTGGCGCCCGTTGCGCTCCCGACGAAGCGGCTAACCGCTGCCGAGGATGCAATCCCCGGCACGACGGGATTCATTGCGTCGTGCGGGGGAAATGAGAAGTCGCTGATCGGACGCGTCAGTTTACCGACGGCTGCGGCGGCTCGCCGGCTGTCGTCGCGGTGCGCGCCCAATCGATGAATTCGTTGTCGTAGCGGTCGCCGATATGCGCGACATGACGTTCGTAACCGTCATAGTCACCTGCGCGAAAACGCGACACGATTGCGTCGACGTCGTTGCGATGGCGCTCGAACATGAAGCGCGTCGCCATGTAGCCCCAGCGATACGCGCGGGAGACATAGTCGTGCGATGTGTAACGCGTGTTAAACACGTCTGCCAGCCGGTAGGTGCCCGAGCTCACGACGTCGATCGCTTCCGGGGCATCATTTCGCCTGGACAGATATTCTGCGACACCCTCGATCCACCATACTGTCGGCTTCGCGGTACTTGCCGCGAAGTCGCCCGCCATGTCGTAACGCGCGTCCAGATAATGCGTGAATTCATGTTCGAGATTCCAGACTGCGAACTGGGGGCGTAGCCATGACGCTTCATGCATGATGATGCGTGCCCGGTTGTCGGGCGCGGATGGATCGCCTTCGAGGAATATGCCACCGTTGTCGGTGTTCACGCCATAAATAGCCGACGCGTATTTGCGATAGTTGGTGTAGTCCTCGAACACGACGAGATCGATCAGGTCGTTACGATCACCGGCGACCGGCTTTCTCGCGGTCTTCATCATTCTGTGGAAGTAGTCTTCCTGCCGCGCGACTGCCGCACACACCGTACGAATCCTGGCCGGTGGAATGGTCTGTGCGAGAACGCGCACGTGAGCGTTGCAGGCCAGACGATTGGGCAGAACCGCGTCGATCAGACGATTCTTGTAGTCGCATATCCCGTAATCGGCACACTGGCCGCGATCGTTGTAGTCAGCGGTTTCTGCTGCCGCCAGCCACAGCTCATTACCGGCACCTGTCATTGTGGTTGCGGCCAGCATGTTCCGGATCATTCGCTTCACGCGGGGCTTCTGTTGCGGATAGCGAATGAAGCGATAGGCCTCGCGCGCCGTGTCGGCCAGGAGGTGGACGTCGCGCGCATTCGACAGGGTGACGCGATTCGCTCTGACAAAGCGATCGAGCACTTCGGGATACGAGGAATCCGTTTCCAGTGCTATCCGTGTGGCAGGTCGTTGATGTGCATAGAAGAATACGGTCAGCAATCCGGTGAAAGCCCCGGCGGCCCCAGGCTGACGGAGTGGCTCGGCAGCCTGAGGATTCGTCACGGTCGCCGTATAGCGCTCGATACGAACTTTCGCAGCGGGCAAGTAATACGCCTCGTCCTGCATGTTCGTAATCAGCTTCATCAGCTCGTTCGCGGTACTTGGTGCGCGAGGGTTCTCGCGATACAGCGTGTCGCTCATCATGCTGCGTCGAATGTGCGGGCGCAACATCATGGCCAGATTTGGCGTCGGATTGCGCAGCGCCGACACTTCAAATTGGTAATACGCGGCCCGCAAATAGATCAGCAGGTTGACCAGAACCAGATTGGTCGCATCGTATCGCGACAATTCCAGCTGGAATCTGTTGGCAACCGCATGGAGATTCGACACGCTGAAGATCTGGGTGGCCAATGCGGGCTCGATGGAGAACAGCCCGTAGTGACACTCGTAGTCAGGCAGATTCGCGATATGGTCGGCGAGTGCCTCCGCCTGAAATCCGGTGATCGCCGCCATGTCGCGACAATCGTTCACGGCGCTGCGCTTGCCGCGCATTGAGCGTGGTCGGGGTTGCGTGCTGTCGGTCAGTGACGCGCGATCCTGCTTGCTGAGCGGCAGGTTGTACTCGGCCTGTTCGGGAGATGGAGGAAGATTTTGCGGCAGGCGTGGCATGCGGACTTGTCGATCGCGCGACGAGGATGATTCGGCGAATGCCGGTTCGGGCGCGAGCATCGAAATGGCGATCGCTGTAGCGGCAATGAAGCAATGCCATAGGTGGAATATCGGTTTGGTCGTCATGCTTGAATACAGGTCTCCAGAGGAAAATCACCAAGCGCCATTGCGCCGATGGTGCGTCATCGTTGTCAACAAATCGCGATTCAGTTGCAATTTGCCGTTCGCTTTATGACGTGGTCGGAACAGCATGTCAACCGTTTGGCTTTCTAAACAATTCACGATATTATTGAGAATCGGCCCGAAGAAAATGGCGCCGCGACGGATGACACTGCTTCGCGCGGGTACGGCGCAGCGCTCGAGTGTGCCGTGTGATGACGAATGTCTGCATCAGCGTCGGGATGACGGACGGCGCTTGTCGAAGAAATGCCCCATCAGTTCGAGCAGCGGCCTGCGTCGCTTGGTTATCGCGAACGCCCATTCGTGAGTTTGATTCGGCAAACCGGTGACTTGCGTCGCATCGATGAGCCGCTGCGCACGAGGAAGCGCGTGCCACGGGAGCCACGGATAGGCATGGTGGGCGACATGCAGATTGAAGTTCAGGATCACCCAGCGCGACCACACGGGGAGGTGGGCACAACTATGGGATACGACGTCTTGCTCCCAGAGCGGCGGGCGAGCGGCGTCGTGCGCGAGCAGGGGTATTTCGGCGTGGTGGGGAAGGTTGACGAGTTCGACGGCGACAAGCAGCGCGATCCAGAGGATTGCCGCGAATGCGATGAGATTGCTCAACACACCCGCGCGCCAGGCCAGTGTGCCGGCCACCACATAACCAGCGAGGTAGACCGCGCAGGATGCGAACTCGGTATTCGATTTTGACCGATGCGCACGCGTATCGCGGTACTGGAACGGCGCAAGCCAGTGGCTGATGAAGTGATTGAAGGCGAGCATCGGGATCCAGTGCCGCCAGATGAACTCGAGCGTGCGCGCCTCGCGGTCCGTCATCACGGAAAACTTCTGGATCATTTTCTTGTTTTCCGGATCGCGAGATGGATGGGCCGCCCACGCGTGATGCCCGAGATGCGATCGTCGCCGGGGCAGGAAGGGCAACCCGATGAGCCAACTGCAGACGTGGCCGACGACTTCGTTGTAGATGCGCGTGTTCGAGACGGAATAGTGGATCGCCTCGTGCATGATCAGGTAGATCTGAAGCAG
The DNA here is from genome assembly GCF_053427845.1 of Burkholderia sp. AW49-1. Lineage (NCBI taxonomy): Bacteria > Pseudomonadati > Pseudomonadota > Betaproteobacteria > Burkholderiales > Burkholderiaceae > Burkholderia > Burkholderia sp. AW49-1. Next base: position 11,836 of record NZ_JBSAXF010000045.1, read on the forward strand.
CGCGAGCATGCCGAGAATCAATGCGGCGAGTCGTTCGAGACCCCCGGCGAGCCATAACGACCAGGCAAAGGCAAGCAAGCCCAGATCGAAGAGCCACAATGCAATCGTCTCGTTTCCGGTCGGCCCTTTCGGCAGGTGCTCCTTGATCGAGCGCCAATCGTCCTTGGTCATTCTCTACCTCGTTGTAATGGTTGGCGTGAATCACGTGCGGCACATGGCCGGTGCCGCCCCAAAAAGGGCATCAAGCGGCCAGGATGCGCTGGGCGATTTCTTGGTAGGCCGCGTCGAGCGTATCGATGTGCCGATCCATTCCGTTCTTGGCGGGTAAGCCGGGGCCACGGCGCGCAAGCAGCACGCAGTCGTAGCGTGCACCGCGGCTCCAGTGCCATGCGGGGAGGTAGGCGGTGATGCGAAATCCTGTCTCGAGCATCGTGCGGATCAGCGTCGACTTGTCCGCAAGCACGATTGCCCCGACATACGCATGTGTATCGTGACGTTTCAGGAAGCGAAGCAGATCGGCCGCGATGTCGAGCTCGGTCATGAATGGGCCGCCGATGTGTCGGCACAGATAGAGTGCGTTGACCCGATCGTCCCGTCGAAACGTGAAACCGTCGCAGAAATCGTCCCCGTGCCCCCAGAAACAGATGTCAGGGTAGGGCTCGGGGGCGCCGGCGAGACCGAGGGGCTCGAGGAGCTCGCTTTGCAGGAAGGCGGATTCCCGAAAGATCGGCGCGAGTGGCGAGCAATGCTTGAACCCCGGTGACGGGAACTTGCCGATCGCGACGACGTGGTGCTCGTGTACGCCGTGCACCATGTTGGGCGCCCCGTCGTGCCCGACCACCACTGAATCGACGTGAGCCTGCAGTGCCCGCAGTGCGACATCGTTACGCGCGATCGCGAAGGCGAGATCATGATCCGTCGTGGGCATCGCGTCGATCACGGATTGCATCAGCGATGACAGAACGCCTAGCTGCCGATGGCGCTGCGAAATCATCGCGCGCCCGAACTCCCACGAACGGTTCTGGACGTTGTAGCTGACACTCACACAGCCGATCGCGGCTCCCCGCTCTTCTTCAGCGACAAACCATATCTCTGAATTGTGTGATATGGCGCGGCGCACAAAGCGTTCATCCAGGCACGGATGGGATGAGTCGCCGTACTCCCGCTCGAACAAAGCACAGAGACGGGCGACGTCCGAAACTGCGCCGCGCCGGATCGTGAATTGCGGGTGATTCGGGTTGGGTCGAGTCATAATATTTTTGAATTCGTGTATCTGTAAATTCGAATGAATTATTTATGGGTTTTAATGTTTGGATTGATTTTAAGTCGACCGAATATCAGTGGAGTGACTCTAAGGAACAGGGTGTTTGCATGTCAAATGGTTTTGTAGAAATAGGGGTGATTACGGTTGTTTGAATTATCTGTTGGACGATCGTCGGAATGCGAAATGCTGTCAGCCGCATAAGTTTTCCGGGCCGTGCATTATGTTTATTGCTTTCCTTGAAAGGGCGCGATCAGCGCATCGATGGTCGCCGGATAGCGTGGATTGCCGTGGTTGCTGGCGCGGGTGAATTGGATACTGATGTCAAATAATCAGCTCGAATGAGCGGGTCGCTGAAAATATAACTTCGCTGATATCGGTTCCATTTCGCGTTGGAATGATTGTTCTACTTAATTACTGCTCGTTCGGGCGGTATGCCGCTAATCTCGCATTTTCGTTTTTGAGTCATTCCGGATTTTGTCTGAATTGAACTCGGTTCGCTTTGGGGGTGAATCCGAGGGCGTTTCACGATTGCGTCGATTCTGACCCGGTCGGTATGGCGTGCATGCTGACGAGCGGGCAGCCTCGCTGCCCAATTGTTGCCGGCGAATCAATTTGTTTTCGGTAAAGGAAATGGATAATTTTTGTGTCGCTAATTTACCTGTTCTCGAGGATTGGCCGCAGTTCATTTTCGAGCGACCGGACCTGCACTTTCCGCGTAACCTGAACTGTGCCGCCGCGTTGCTGGACGCCGCGGTCGACGAGCTCAACTGGGGCGATCGGATCGCGATCAGGACTGGGTCGGGGCTGACGTGGACATATCGTGCATTGCGAGATGCCAGCAACCGGATCGCGAACATGCTGGTGCGCGATGGCGGCCTGGTTCCGGGCAACCGTGTTTTGCTGCACGGAACGAATCATCCAATTCTTGCCGCTGCATGGTTTGGCGTGGTCAAGGCCGGCGGCGTGGCTGTCACGACGATGCCGCTGCTGCGCTCTGGAGAGTTGTCGGTCATCATCGCCCGCGCGAAGGTATCCCATGTCCTATGCGAGGCGGCGTTGCGGCCGGCACTTGAGCCCGCGCTGGAAATACAACGCGACACGTGCTTTGTGCGGTGCTATGAAACCGAGGGAGCCGGCCTGCCCGACCCGTTGCTGCGCGAGTATTCCGATCGGTTCAAGGCCGTCCCGACGCGCGCATACGATCCATGCGTGATCGCGTTCACATCGGGCACGACCGGCGAACCGAAGGCAACCGTACACTTCCATCGCGACGTGATGGCGGTCTGTCGATGCTTTCCCCAACACGTGCTCAAGCCGACGGCCGACGACGTTTTTTGCGGATCGTCGCCACTCGGTTTCACGTTCGGTCTCGGCGCGCTGCTGCTGTTTCCGATCAGTGTTGGCGCCAGTGTCGTACTGCTGCCCAAGGCGAGCCCTTCGCGATTGCTGGAGGCGATCGCCGAGCACCGGGTCAGTATCCTGTTCAGCGTGCCGACCGCGTATCGAGCGATGCTCGACGAGCTCGACGGCTACGATGTGTCGAGCCTGCGCAAATGTGTATCGGCCGGCGAGGCACTTCCGTCCGTGACGCGTCACGCGTGGTGTGAACGCACCGGCATCCGCCTGATCGACGGGATCGGGTCCACCGAGATGCTGCATATCTTTGCGTCCAGTCACGACGGTCAGTCAAAGGAGGGCGCGATCGGCAAGGCAGTACCAGGCTACCGTCTGGCCATACTCGACGATCGCGGCCGGCGCCTGCCGCCTTATCAGGTCGGCAATCTCGCGGTGCTGGGGCCGACCGGATGTCGCTATCTGAACGATTCGCGGCAGCGGCAGTATGTCAAGCATGGCTGGAACCTGACGGGAGACGCGGCGTACCTGGACGACGAAGGCTACTTGTTCTACCAGGCACGCGCGGACGAGATGATCATCAGTTCCGGCTACACGATTTCACCCGGCGAAGTCGAGCACGCGCTGCTGCGGCATCCGGATGTTGCCGAGTGCTGCGTGGTCGGTCAGCCCGACGAGCGGGGCGCAACGCTGGTCTGTGCGCATATCGTGTTGCGCGATGGCGTCGAAGGATCGGACGCATTGACCGAGCAGTTGTTGCTGCACGTGCAGCGCCTGATCGCGCCGTACAAGTGCCCGCGCAAGCTTTCTTATCACGCAGGTGAATTGCCGCGAAACGCATCGGGAAAGATCCGGCGTGTCGCGCTCCGGCAGCGTCAACGCCATGTCGCGTGGCCCGCGGTCTGAACAGTGCGGTCGATCCGAAACAATCGAGGCCATATGAGAATTCTGGGAGCTGCGGTGTCGGTACCGGGCACGAGCCATAATTTGCAATCCTATGCGTCGTGCTATGCGCTCGGTGCGGCGAAACAGGCGCTGGACCAGGCCGGCTGCCTGCCGTCCGAACTGGATCTAATCATCAGCTTGTCGATTTCACCGAGCCGCATCGTGGCCGATCCGGCGATTGCGGGGCCGAGGCTCGCGCATCCGGTGCAGCGCGACTTGCGTGCCCGGCACGCGGCCGTGTTCGACCTGCTTGACGCGGACTGGACGCTCGCGCTCGATGTTGCGCAGAGTCATTGCCGCTGGCTCGGCTACCGGCGCGCGCTTGTCGTTCGGGCGGAGGCACTGGCTGATGTCGGGTGTGCTGACAACAGCGGTTTCGCCGACGGGGCTGGCGCCATCGTGCTGACAGCGGGCGGGACGGAGCGTCGCCAGGTCGCGCGCTACGCCGACGTCTGCGGGCCGGCATTTGCGAGCCTGGATGCGGTCCCGGCATGCAGCCTCGATGGCGCACACCCCGTGGCGCGCTTCGAGAGCCGTTTCGACAGCGCGACGGGGTGCTTCAGCACCGAACGCAGCGCGCTGTCTTCGGCGATACGCACGGTGGTGGGCGAAGTGCGCGACCATGCGGCCGAACCGGTTGCCGTGCTGTTTCACGAATCGTGGCTGGGTGCGGCGATGGGGCTCGACGACGGTATCGAGCATGTCGAAGGCGCGCGCGACATTCCGAATCCATTCCAGCTGCCGGCCTGGCTTGCCGGCTGCGTGACGGCGTCGCGAAGCGCGCGTGATGCCGAACGGACCGTGGCGGCCCTGACCCTGGATGTATTCAGGCATCGCGTGGCGTGCAGCACGATGGAGGTTTGACGGTGTACAACGTCCGAATGGCGAGTCTCGCGTGTCGTTTGCCGACACGTTATGTGCGCAATGACGACTCTGTTTTTGCGCGAGTCGAACCGATCCCGACGGAGTGGTGGCGATTCTGGGGCATCGAATCGCGCTACATGATCGATCCGGAGGTCGGCGAATCCGAACTGACGCTGGCCGAGGCTGCCGCGCGCGAGGCCCTGGAACTGGCAGAAGTGGAGGCCGGCGAGCTCGATCTGGTGCTGTTCAGCATGACGTCGCCGTTTGTCACGCACGCCGATGGCCGACGCCGGTTCGCACCGCGTCTGTCGCGGATGCTGCGCAATCGTCTCGGTGCACCGCAGGCGCTCGATGCCGATGTCGACATGGAATGCGCGAGCTTTATGCTGCAACTGCAGATCGCAGCCAATCTGATCAGGGATGGCAGAGTCAAGCGCGCACTCGTATGTTCGTCGGAACGGATGTCCGCTGTGGCTGACTTTGGCAGCAAGTCGTCGACGAATTTTGGTGACGGGGCGGCCGCGGCCGTGCTGATGGCCGATCCGGTCGATCCGCAAGGTGCGAACTGGCTGAAGTCGGTCTACCACAGCGACGCGACGCATTACGACCTCGTGACGATGCGGTGGCGCGAGGCGCTGGGGGCAGCCGGGCGAGGTGAGGATGCCGATGCTGATACCGATAGCCGCTTTGGTGTCTATTTCACCCTCAAGCCCGACGCACAAGAGATGATCGCGCGATTCATGCCTGATGCGATCCCGGGTGTCGTCGCGAGCCTGTTGCATCGGTGTGACATGGGCACCGCACATATCGATGCGTTCGTGTTTCACCAGCCTTCGGCGCTGCTTGTGCGCACCTGGGCTCAACGACTTGTACTCTCCCCGCATCAGTATGTGATCCGGGTTGCGGACTGTGCCTGCCTCGTTTCGGCGGCTGTGCCATTTGCGCTGCACGAGTCGATTCGTCAGGGCATCGTTCAACCCGGGTCCCTGACGGTCATCGCCGGCGCGGGTGCCGGATGGAACTTCGGCGCGCAGCTGTGGCGCTGGGGCGATACGGCGATCAACCGCATCGATACGAACCCGAACCCGAACCCGGAGCCCGCACGTGAGCGCTAGTCTCGTCATTGCGGGATTGGGTTACGCGTTGCCGGACCGGGTCGTCGACAATCATGAAGTCGCGACGCGAATCGAAACCAGCGACACGTTCATTCGTGAGCGGACCGGCGTCGTATCGCGGCGTTATCTCGCCCCCGATCAGCATCTGGCCGATCTCGCGTGCCCGGCCGCCGAGCGGGCGCTGGCCGCGGCCGGAGCGAGCCCGCATGACGTCGATCTGCTGATTGTCAATACGTTGTCACCCGATCATCACGATCCGTCGCAGGCGTGCTACCTGCAGCCGCGCCTCGGATTGCGGGAGATCCCGTGCTTCGACATTCGCGCCCAGTGCAGCGGCGGGCTCTACGGTATCGAAATCGCGCGGCATTTCCTCGCGAGCGGACTCTATCGCAACGTGCTGCTGATTTGCGCCGAGGCGTTGTCGCGCCGGATTGACACCAGCCTTGCGGGGCGCAATCTGTCGGTGCTGCTGGGCGATGGCGCCGCCGCACTGTTGCTGCGGCCCTCACCGCACCCCGACGTCGGCTTGATGGACCTGATACTCGGCGCCGACGGCACGCAATTCGACCTGCTGTGCACGGAGGCGCCGGGCGCGAGGTGTCCGTGCTTCGTCGATGCGGCCGACGTGGCGCAAGGACGGCACCAGTTCCGCATGCGCGGCGCGGCCATGTTCGATGACGCAACGCGGCGCATCGTCGCTGCGTGCCGGCAGATGCTCGAGCGGCACGCGCTGACGATTGCAGATATCGGTCTTGTCGTGCCGCATCAGCCGAATCTTCGCATCCTTGAGCGGGTGATGGCGGAACTCGGGCTGCCTCGGGAGCGATGTGTCATATCGGTCGACCGGCTGGGCAACATGGCGAGCGCCGCGTTTCCGGTCGCGTTGGCCATCGCGCATGACCAAGGGCGCCTTCTCGCCGGGCAACTCAATCTGCTTGTGACGTACGGTGCAGGCGCCACGTGGGCCTGTGCGCTCTACCGGAGCTGATTGACATGCTGAACGATACTCCGGGCTGGATCGATTCGCATCTGGCCATGATCGGCACGCGTGACGTGCCGCTGTATGTCATCGTCAACGACGAGGCCGCCACCTTGATCGAAGGCGGCCTGAGTTGTATGACGGCGCTGGTCTGGCGGCAACTCCACGCACTGCTGCGCGACCATGGCGGCATCCGGCACCTGCGCTACTGGCTGATCACGCACTCGCACTACGACCATTGCGGCTTGCTGCTCACGCTGAAGTCGCGCATGCCGTGGATTCACGTGTCGGGATCGCCCGACACGTTCGACGCGTTCCAGAGTCCATCGGCGTGCCGGACGATATGTCACCTCGACAGGTTGGCCTCGCAGGCCTGGGCACCATGCGCCGAAACCGAATTCGCGGGCCTGTCCGAATTGCCGTTCTACCCGGTCAATCCCGGCCGAGAACTCGACATCGGTGACGGGATGCACATTCGGGTAGTGGCGCTGCCGGGGCACAGCCGTTGCCAGGTCGGCTATTACTGCCCGCAACTCGACATTGCATTCGTGTCCGACGCGATCGGCGAACTCCATGGCCCGACCGATTGGCTGCCGCTGGTTTTTCATGATCCGTTTGCCTATCGTCACTCGCTTGATCTCATTGAGCAACTGGACACGCGTCGGCTGGCACTCGGTCATCACGGTGTGCTGATCGGTGATTCCGCCAGCTCGGCGGTGCGGCATGCGCGCGCGTGCCTCGACGCGTGCGAGGCACACGCGCGTGCTGTCCGTGGCAATGCAGACGCTGCTCGGGCGCTTGCTTACGACTGGACGGCACGTTACGCGGCTCGCAGTGCACGCGTGGTGCCGCGCCATCTGCACCTGTCAAGCATGACGCGCATGATCGACCTGTTCCATCGCACGGAATAGGTGTAGCCGCGTCACATCGGGCCGGCCGGCCCGGCGTTCAGGTCTTGCTCGCTCGTCTTGCGCGCATCGGCTGCCACACGTCATTTCCACTCCTCGATCGACTCCATCATGACAACTGAAATCCTTCCGACGACCGTCAATGAATTGCTCAGGCATCGCGCACGCAACATGGAGGACAAGACCGCCTATGTTTTTCTGAGCGGCCCCCCGGAGAATGAACAGGCGGATTCGATGACGTTCTCGGGCGTCGACGAGCACGCATGCCGGATTGCCGCGCTGCTGAAACAGCATGGGGTCGGCATCAGCGATCGGGTCTTGCTGATGTGTCGCCCGGGACTCGACTACATTAGCGGCTTCATGGGCTGCCTGTATGCGGGCGCCGTCGCGGTTCCTGTCTACCCACCGCGCAACCGTCAACACATGGCGAGGATCGCCGGCATTGTCATGAACGCAGGCGCCGCTACGATCCTGTGTTCGGCCGAGGATCTGACGCGCTGCACGGCGTGGCTGGTGGACACAGAGGCATCCGGTTGCGAGCTGCTCGATGTCGATCTTGCTTGCGCAATGGATCCGACGCACCCCCCGGTCGATGTACCGCCGTCTCACATCGCATTTCTCCAGTACACGTCCGGCACGACCGGTACGCCGAAGGGTGTGATGGTGACGCATGCGAACCTGCTGCATAACCTTGGGCAGATTTGCACATGGCTCGTATCCGACGAGCAGAGCACGTTGGTCAGCTGGCTTCCTCCGTATCACGACATGGGACTGATCGGTGCGATCCTGACCTCGCTGTACGGTGGTTTCCGGTGCGTGCTGATGGCGCCGGAGCGCTTCATCCAGCATCCGTTTTTGTGGCTGCGGGCGATCAGCCAGTACGGGGCCGATCTCACCGGGGCGCCCGACTTCGCGTATCGGATGTGCTGCCGGCGGGTTTCCGACGAGCAGCGGGCAGCGCTCGACCTGAGCTGCATCAAAGCTGCATACACCGGTGCGGAGTCGGTCAGGGCAGGCACCCTGTCGGACTTCGCTCGGCGCTTCGGTGCGGCGGGCTTCGACGCAGAGAGTTTCCGGCCATGCTACGGACTGGCGGAGGGAACGCTGTTCGTGACCGGGAGACACCTGCCACAGCCGATTCGAACCGTCTGTATCGATCGAGGCGCGCTTGAACAGCAATCCGTGGTGATACGCGGCGAAAATCTTCGCCTATCGTCCGAGTTGCAGGACCGTCCGGGGGAGCGGATCCTGGTCAGTGTGGGCAGCACTGGCGGCGCTCAGGAGGTCATCGTGTGCGACCCGCACACGCGCGAGCGTTGTGCCGACCGCACGATCGGCGAAATCTGGGTGGCCGGCCCGAGCGTCGCCGCAGGCTACTGGGGGCTCGACGAGCTGACGTGTTCGACGTTTCGGGCCGACGCAAAGCACACCGGGACCAAGACGTACCTGCGAACGGGCGATCTCGGCTTTCTACGCGGCAACGAACTTTACGTGACGGGCCGGCTGAAGAACATGGTGATCCTGTCCGGGCGCAACTACTACTCGGAGGACATCGAGCACGTGGTGACTGCGGGTGCGCGGGAGCTGGTACCCAACGGCTGCGCCGCCTTCGGGGACGACCAGGACGATGCCGAGAGCCTGATCGTGGTCGCGGAAGTCGAGCGCACGCAACGCAAGGGCGACCTCGACGGCATTGTCAATACGATTCGAAAATCGATCTGGAATCACCTTGGCATCGCGCCGAGTACGGTCGTTCTGGCATCTCCCGGCAGTGTGCCCAAGACATCGAGCGGCAAAGTGCGGCGACGCGCATGCCGGGCCAAGCTGGCCGACGGGGCGTTGACTGTTCTCGTGCGCTGGGATGTGGCCTCCGGCATGCAAATACCCGCGCGCGATCACCTTGAATGCGATTCGGCGGTATCAGCGAAGGCTGTTTCAACGGGGGCAGGCGATCATGCGGTGCGCGAGGCTTCGTGCGTCGACGAACTGGTTGACTGGCTCAGATGTTACGCACGCAAGCGGATCGATTCGCGATCGATCGACGAGCGCCGCACGATTCCACCGCACATCGCGCTGGATCTCGGCAACCGCGGCATCCTCGGGATGCAGGTCGACCGGTCATACGGCGGGTTGGGTTTCGGGCACCGCGACATGCTCCGTGTCGTGTCGCAGTTGGCGACGATCGATTCGACACTGGCCTTTTTCGCCGGCCTGAACAACACGCTCGGCATCGTGCCGATCATGCGGCACGCGCAACCCGCATTGCGCGACGAGTTGCTGCCGCAACTCGCGACCGGCCGGATGCTGGCCGCATTCGCGATCACGGAGCCCGGGGCGGGCTCCCATCCGCGCGCGATGACGTCGCGGGCCCGGCAGATCGAGCGTGGCGACTGGCTGGTGTCCGGTCACAAGTGCTGGAGCGGATCATCCGCGTGGGCCGGTGTCATCAACGTGTTTACGCGGCGGGCCGATGGCACGGGGATGATCGGGTTGGCCGTGCGCCCGAGCACGCCGGGCGTGCGCATCGGCGCGGAAGAGCTGACCATGGGCGTGCGCGGGATGATCCAGAACTCGATTCATCTTGATCGCGCACTGATCAGCGATGCGTGTCGGCTGGGCGAACCCGGGCAGGGAATGCTTGTCGCGCAGGAGGCGATGAACACCGCACGTCTCGGTATCGCGGCCATCTGCACCGGCGTGATGAAACGCTGCGCGCAGTTGATGCATCGCTATGGCGCGCGACGCGAGATCGCCACCGGCCTGCTGCTGGACAATCCGTTGAGCCGCCAGCGCCTCGGCGAGCTTCGCCATCGCATCGCCGGGTTGAATGCCCTCGTCGACAATCTCGCGGGTGCGCTCGACAGCGGCATCGAGGTTCCTGAAGACGCCCTGCTGATTGCCAAGATCCTGGGTTCGGAGTTGCTATCGGAATCGGTCGACGAAATGATGCAGTTCCTGGGTGGGCGCGGCCACATTGAAACGAATCTTGCACCGCAAATATTCCGCGATGCGCGTCTGACCCGCATTTTCGAAGGGCCGACGGAGACGTTGCTGGTTCACTTGGGAAGCCGGTTGCTGAATGGCAGCGACGATCTGCCGGCTTACCTGGAGCGTCACCTTGGGGCGGCAGTGCTGGCCCTGGAGTTGCGTGAACTCGGCGAGCAAATGCTCGATGATGGCCTGACGAACGCGTCGAATCTCGGCGGTGCAGCACACGCCGCCATCTGGGTCGACTACTGGTTCGGTGCGGTCGCGCAATGGGCGTTGCTGCTGGCCGTGGTCGAGCAGGCGGCGGCACGGCGGCACGTGGACGACGCCACCCTTGCTTGGGCACAAAGCCAGCACGAATTGGCGATCGAGGCGGCCCAGCGGCAGATTCGTTTGCGATCGGCGCTGTCGACTTCCGTTCAGTTGAACGACTGGGCGTTGGACAACGAACTCGACATCGGCTCGATTGAGCAAACCATACCCGGGGTCAGCCAGCATCTGGACCCGTTGTTGCGACCGAGGGACGAGCCTCTGTCGGGCGCTGATGAACTGGCTACGCCTGCCCGGGAACGTTCCGATGCGGTGTCATCCCCGGGCGCGACTGAACCGGTGCGGCTCGTCGATCGCGAACTGGCCCACTCAATCGAACGCTGGCTGATCGACTGGCTCGACGAGCGGCTCAAGGCGCGTCGTCTTTGCCTCACGCCCGCGACGACGTTTGCGGAAATCGGGCTCGATTCAATCCTCGCGGTCGAACTGACGCTGGAATTCAATGAAACGTTTAGCGTGACCGTGGATGCGTCCGCGCTCTGGGATTACCCCTCGATCAGCTCGCTGGCAATGCATCTCGCAACGCGAATCTGGCGCACTCAAACCGTTTGCGACAACGTGAACGCGCGCTTGCCCCGCGCCGTACGTTCACCCGCCTTGTGAGAGTGTCCATCATGTCGATCCGATTCGATTTCACGAGTTGCCCCGATATCCTGGCCCAGCAGCTTGAATGCTACCTTGAGGCACAACCGGAGGAAACGCGCAAGTTGCTCGGCCTGTCGGCCAATACGCCGCTCGGCGTCGAGGTGCTGAAAATGGAGTCACCGGTGCGGATTCAGCGCGACATTGACATGGCCACGTTACGCATCGGTCAACGTGACGCGCAGCGCATCATGGCCCGAACCCGCAGCTGCAATTGGGCGAATGGAATCGTGCTAGTGCCGACCCTCGTGCGCCTAGCGTTCGCAGGCGCATTTCGTGGACTTCGGGCCGGGACGCCTCGCTCGATGCGCTCGCTGGTGCTCATTCGCCAGCCACACCCGACCCGCAATCTCGGCGTGATGTGGGGCGCGTTGAATCTGTTGAGCCTCGCCGGCTGGCTCAACCTCAGTGGTAGCGACGAGAATGCCGAGTTCGCACTGACGCCTGCGGGCGAATATATTGTGCGATGCGTCGAGCGCGCGCGGCCGATGTTCTTGTTGCTGGCGAATGCGACAGCAACGCTTCAGCATCTGCACGAACTGTGTCATCAAATACGTATCGATAGTGCCGAAAGCGCGCTGTATGCGCAGCTCGCACGGATTTGCGTGGCCGGGTGGACACTACCGACGCCTGCCAACGAAGTGGAACGGCAGGCGCACGAGCAGCTGCGCATGGCAATGGATGGTCTGCTGCTCGGCCCCACATGGGTTGCGCTCGACATGCCGGTATTCAGGCGAAAGCCGGATGGACAGTATCGTCAGGTGGGGCCCGGTATGCTCGACATGCTCGATCGCGAGCCTGGCGGTGTAGCGGTCGGCGTATGGGGCGCGACGAATCCGGTCGTGCTGCATGCCGCATTGTCATTGATGTGCACATTCGGCATGATGGACATCGAGCGGGAGACGGTCCGATTGACGGATGCGGGGCGACTTCATCGGCCGATCGCGGCACCCTATGCCGGCCTGCCTGCTTCGTATTTGCGCTCGTATGCGGTGCTCGACGAGATTCTGTTCGGCAATCCCGATCCACTGGATATCGACCGCGACGGACATATCGACCGTGTCATGAATATCTATGCGTCCAGCGGTGCTGGATCCGGGCCGGCGGCCCAGGACATCACCACCAAGATCCTGCACAAGTTGTTCGACGAGACGCCGCTGGAGCGGCAGCCGGCGGGCATTGCGGACATGGGATGCGGTGATGGCAGTGCGCTCAAGCGGCTGACCGAGTACATCCTCAGTTCGACACGGCGCGGACGGTACCTCGACGACTACCCGCTGATCGTGGTCGGCGCGGACTATAACGAAGCCGCCCGGGGCAGGGCGATGGCCACCTTGTCCGCGTTGCACGGCGTGCGGGGCGTGCACGTTCGCGTGATCGCCGCCGATATCTCGCAACCTGAGCGCTACAACGACGCGGTTGCCGAGAGCGGGCTTACGGTTCGGCGATCGGACGGCAGCCTCAGGCCAGCGCAGCTGAACGACTTGCTGCATACGTTCATGTTCCTGATTCACAACCGGAAGCTCGTCATCAAGCGCCGGGACCAGGCCGACATGATCCTGGAGCGCCACTTGCGCACCGTCGATCGTTCCCGATTGTCCGCGGTCGTGGATCAGTATTTTTCGGGAAACCTGACCGTATCCAATCTGGCCGGGCTACCGATGACGCTCGATGCACTCAAGAGCGCATTCCGGGTCGCCTATAGCGACACAGGCGGGCTCGTTCCGGGTTATGTGGTCGCGGCGGACCTGATCCAGTTCATTTCGCGATGGAAGCGTCACGCCAAGCACGGGTTCCTGATCGTCGAAGGGCATAGCCCCTGGGCATCCAGCCTGTGCCGGGATGCATCGAACGCGGCGAGCCGCTGGAGGCGCACCGAGCAGTTGCCCTCGGTGTTCAATTGGGGGATGCATTTCCTGTCGCGGCAGTTCATGATGCCGTTTAATGAATTCATGCTCGCGATGACATTGGCCGGCCTTTCGCCGAGCACGCCAATTCATGGGCGAATTCATCCCGAGGGGTTTCCTGGCCCCGACCTGCTGAGCGACTATCGATTCTTCAGCATCGCGAATTACATCAACGACATGGGCGGTCGAGACTACGCGATGACCGACTGACTATCCGTCCGGTAGTTCGGAGCAGCCGGTCTTCATCAGGCAGCGCTGCATCTGCGTCGCGTCTGCGCTCCCCCGGCGTCGCACCTCGTCGCGAAAACAGGTCGGCGCGCCGAGGAGCCGGGGGACATGGCTTGAACGGGATGTCAGCGAACCGGCAAACGCATGATCTGGGACGTGGTCATGACATTGCCGAACGAATCCTCGATTTCTGCGAGCGCTGCGCGCTGCAACGTATCCTTGTCGATCGTCTCGCCGTTCGCGCGCACGATACCGCGCGTTGCGGAAGCGTCCGATGCCACGATGACGTGGTAGCCAAGCGTGCCGGCGTCGCGCGCCGCGCCCGCGACTGATGCATGCGTCGTCAGGCCGGAGATGACGATCGTCCTGATATGTGCCGCTTTCAGTCGCTTGTCCAGATCGGTGCTGGCGAACACGCTCACCGTGCTCTTCTGCAGTATCGTGTCCCGGCGGCGCGGTTTGATACCTGCCTGGAACTTCACTGTCTCGCTGCCGACGGCGAACACGGCGGAATCGGCCGGCGCGATTTGCCGGACAAAGAACACGGGCATGTGCCTGAGCGACGCCAGATGGAAGAGGCGCCGTGCATTTTTGATCGCCTTGTGGCCGTCGGGGAGGGGCAATCTGCCGCTGAAGAATTCCTTCTGGAAGTCAATGATCACGAATGCGGTTGTCTTCGCATCGAGGTGATCGGGCGGTCGATGGCCGAACATTGCACGAATTGTCTGCTGCGATTCGCCACTTGCTACGCAAGCGAATGGCATCGAGACAGCCGCAATGGAAAGGCCGATTGCAACATGTTTGAGAAGCGCGGGCAAACGGAAGGGCATCGTGGTCTCTTGCGATATTGTTGTCGTTACATCCCGTCGACGTCGGCGGCGTCGATCCGTCCGGGTCGAATTGCACCCGTTCTTGTGTCGGAGCGTGCTCAGGCGCCACGTGAGAGCGTGGTTCGCGAAACGGGAGGGTTGACTGATTCTGTGGGTGGCAGGATCGAAGGCGATCGACGTGCTGTGCCGGCGTTCGTGCGATTCGTGTACGTCACCCGTATGGCAATGGGAATCGGCATGCGTTGAAAAGGTTATCGACGATGCACCGTTTCCGGCATTGGTTGCAGGGTCAACGCTTCATTCCCGAGCACCATGCTGTTCTCGCGAAAATGCGTCGTACAGCTGAATCGCTCTGGCCGGTCCCATCGCATTGGGCTTCTTCACGACGGGGTTTTCTCGTGCGATTGCGTTGCGCCATGAAAACCCCGGCACGGATCTCGGCTACCGACGGTTAGCCATTCGCTTGCGTAATTTTTGCAATCCCGGAGGACGGATTGAAATCCGAAAACGAATAATCCGGGTCACCCTGGAAATACCCGACGACCTGATCGTTGTATTTCAGTTTGACGGTGGTGTTGTCTGCTCCAATGTGAAGATTGAGCACCACGCTCGCATCCGACAGCAGCGTACCTGGCGGAATGGTCTGGCCGCTCATTGCGACGTTGATCGAGAAATTGGTTGAGACGTCCGCGGTAATGGAGCCGACCAGTCGCAGTGCGATGGGCGTCTCGTTCGGGTCGTACGAAATATCCGAGCAAACCACCTTGATGACGGACAGCTTGCTGTCCCCTGAAATCGTGAAAGTGCCAGATGCCTTGAGAAATACAGCTCGTTCCTGCGCGTCGTCGAACAACGGCGCCAGATCCGGATGCGCCGACTTCACACGTTTTGCCCGTTCCCGATCATGCTCGAGAATCAGGCCGGCAATGGCATTGTAGGTTTTTTCTTTTTCACTGAAATTGACCTGCGACTTGGTAGACATTGATTGCTCCATACAGGCAGTGATGAAGTGGAATTTCGCTCGACCAATCGAGCGAAATGCAGCGTATACCTCGATAAGATTTTTTTCAACTCAAATTTTTATTTGTAATTGTGGTCGGTATTTATGAATTCGTATAGGTTAGAGAAATGATTTTATAATAAAGATAGATGCGATAATTAGCCGTGCAGGTTGGTTCTATTTTAAATGGAAACCTGTGCGAAGTTTGTTTCACTGCAGACAATAAGTGCCTGTCCGAAGCGGCTGCGAACGCGTGCGAGCGGGCAACCGTGGGCGACCGCGGGCCGCGGCGGGCCCGGCCGATCTGTTGGTCGTTTGCCTCGCCCCGTGTTCGGTGCCGGTGAGTGGGTGACTTTCTGTTACGAGCGTCAGTTCGCGCCGCATTCTTCCAGGAACTCTGCAAATTTCTCGAGAATCGCGTGCATGTCCCGGCGCCCGAATCCGATACGGAAATTTGCATTGCCGTAATCGAGCAACGTGCTCGGTAACAGCAAAATCCCGGTCTGCTCGAGCAGCCTGGAGCAAAACGCGTCGGCAAGGTGTCCGTGCAGGCGTGGAAAGGCGATCGTGCCTGCCTTCGGCTTACTCCACGAGAACGTTCCTGGAAAGGTGTCGAAGAAGCGTTCCAGCTCGACGAGGTTGGCCCGCGTGATCTCGGTGGCGCGACGTGTCAGCGTATCCGTGTGGCGAGCGGCGAGTGTGCCGAGAAACTCACTCGGCGCGCTGTTGCATATCGTGAGGTAGTCTTTGAACGTGCCCATGTTCCACAGCACTTCCGGGTCGTGCGTGGCAATCCAGCCCACGCGCAAACCTGCCAATCCATGGGACTTGGACAGGCAACCCAGTGACACGGCTCGCTCATACACGTCGCACGCGGCCGGCAAGCGGTCGTCTTCGCTGAGTTCCAGTCGTCGATACACCTCGTCGCTGAACAACATCAACCCGTGACGACGGGCAAAGGCCACGATCGCCATGAATTCTTCGCGGGTGGGAAGATAGCCGGTCGGATTGTGCGGCACGCAAAGCAGGATGGCCTTCGTTTTGGCACGCAACAGGGTCGGTAACTCGTCGATGTCGAGCGACCATCGATGTGCTTCTCTCGCGCGCCACGGTGACACCGTGATGCCGAGTTCCGCAGTCAGCGAGTAGTGCGACTGATAGCCGGGCATGTGCACGATCACATGGTCGCCTGGCGAGAACATCGTGTTGACGAACGAATAGATGGCTTCCTGGGCACCCGTGTGCACGATGACTTGATCCGAATCGATCGTTTCGTAGCATTTCGCCAGTTCGCGGCGAAGCGCGGGGGCGCCGGGATATTCGGTATAGCCGAGCCACGTTTCCTGTAGTTCGTGCTCAGCACCCGGTTCGAGCGCCAGCAACGCTTTGACCGACATCGATTCAGGATCGGAACTGCACAGCAGGTGCCTGGCCGTGAACTCGTGGGCGGCAAAATAGCGCTCAAGTTTGAATGGAGTGTGATTCATGTCTTGCTCCCGCGTGATCGATCGACATCAAACAATGACATCAGATTGATGAAAGGGCGTGATCTTGACGCATCCGAAGCGGGGCCGCCGGATGCGATACGACGTAGTTGCAGTCAACGCGAACGCGCACTCGTCATTTCATTTACTTGTACGAATGCGTGCTTCATATTTGTTCGAGCAGCAATGAATGTATGCCGGAAATCGTCAATGCTGTTGCGTGATTGTTGCGTTCGTGACGGTCTTTTGACGGACGTCCCGGTCAAGTCGTGTTCAATCAATTGAAGAGGGTAGATGAGGAACGTAATTAACCTGGTTCTTTTCGCTGGGTGTCTGGTCGGGTTGTCGGGGGTGGCCATTGCAGTGGCGAACGGTGATCGAAGCGGAACATTGATGAACCCGCTTGAAAATATGCCGGTGGTC
>NZ_JBSAXF010000046.1:0-27042 GCF_053427845.1 Burkholderia sp. AW49-1
ATTACGGCGTTGTCCCCCGGCAATCGATACACCTGCTTCGCGCTTCGTCTCATACAACACCTTCTCGGTCAGAGGTGCTGCGACCACCGGTTGAATCCGCCCTGACTACCTTGGTCGCTGTGGTGTATCAGTTCGACTGGTCGGCCGCGTCGCCAGAGTGCCATCGGTAAAGCCGCTGCAACTGTCTTCGCGCGGAACGTTAGCGCTCCATCATACCCAGGATTTTTAAGGCAAATCAGAGTTACTCCTTGATTGCGAACGGTCCTTCGTGAGGCCGTGGTGCGGATGACGGCGCTTTTCATTTTTAGGACACGTCTTATATTGCGGCGTCACTTTGTGATACAGAATCCCGACCAAACAACGTGCGCAACAACGCGCTCGACCGCTGACAAGGTCGGGCTCGGCGCACCTTTCAAGCCTTCGTTATGCAGGTGTTGCATCCTTAGGGTCTCCCATCCGTGACACCTGAGACCGGCCGCGGCGTGGTGATCTGACAGACAACCTTCGGGATTCTGACGGCGACGCTTGAACGAGAAGCAAATTGTCGGGCCTTGTGCGATGTATCGAGTGAGTCAGGATCGCGCTCGCGACGCAGCGGCGCCTCGCGATTCATTCCGTCAGCATCGTCACATATCAAAGCTGCATTCATCATGAAAAACGTACACGATTCGCGCTGGACTCAATGGTGTTCGCTCTGTCGTGCATTGCTTCTGGCTGTCTGCGTGGTCTTGCTGCCGGGCGCGGTCGCGTCAACGCTTTGGCAGAAACCGGTCTTCACCGATGATGAGCTGCAATGGATCGACGCACACCCGATCGTTCATATAGCGGTCGAGGCGAACTGGAGTCCAATCGAGTATGTAAGCAACGGACAGCACGCCGGTCTTGTCGCTGGTTACCTGAACGCGGTGTCGAGAATGACGGGACTCACGTTCAACACGGTGCCAGGGACGGAATGGGGGCGTGCGTACGATGCGCTCGCTACCGGCAAAGTAGATTTGCTGCCGGGTGTCTGGCGAGAGTTGGTACCTGACCTTGCCGGCAGCCGCGCGCTCGTCAGTTCGCCTTATCTGGTCGGTCGGCTGACTGCCGTGACGCGTGACAATTCCGCGGTGGTTTTCAGTCTGAAGCGGCTCGAAGGCCGGCGCGTCGCGATCAAGGGGCGTGGCGCGGTCGAATACTTCACCCGTCATAGCGGTGTCGCGCTCGACGTGCTGACATTCGACACCGAGGAACTCGCACTTGCCGCGGTCGCCAACGGAGAAGCCGACGCCGCGCTTGGCATAGACGTGACGATCCTGCCGATCGTTCGCCGGCAATTTCCGGGGCAGCTTTACATGTCTGGCATGCTGGCGGATCGCCCCGTGTCGCTGGCCATGCTCACGCGCGCCGATCTGCCGATTCTGGCGTCGATCATCGACAAGTCGCTCGCAGCGATTCCGGTGAGCGAAGCCGCTGCGATCACGCGGGACTGGATTGAGCTCGGAGACTACGGCAAGCCGACTCTACGCTCAATCCTGCATTATCGCGCGCCGCAGGTGGGCGCGGTTGCCGCGACGTTGCTGATATTCGCGTTGTTCGCCTATCTCTCCTGGAAATCCCGCGCGGCGGCGATTCGCAGCAAGCGGGACAAGGCGATGTTCCTCGCGTTCGTGAGCCACGAAATCCGCATGCCGATGCAGACTGTTCTCTCGTCGCTCGATTTTCTTCGTCACTCGCATTTGCCGCCACGACAGGCCGACCGCGTGGATGCAGCCGTGTCCGCGTCGGAGACGCTCTTGACGCTGCTGGACGACATCCTGGAATACTCCCGCCTCGAATCGAGCAAGGTGACGTTTGACGTGCAGGTAGTCGAGCTCGAGTCGTGGGCGCGGGAAACTGTCGATATGGTGCGCTGGCGTGCCGAACCCAGGGGAATCGCGATGGCGCTAGACATCGAAATCCGGCCGGCGCTGCATGTCGAGATCGATCCGCTCCGCGTGCGCCAGATCGTGCTGAACCTGCTGGTCAACGCAATTAACTTCACGGACGGCGGCATCGTTACGTTGCGTGTTCGTATTTCTGCGCCCCGCCGAGGACGAAACAGCACGCTGCTTCTGGAGGTTTGCGACACGGGAGTCGGCATTGCAGCGGATCAATTCAAGCATCTGTTCGATGCGTATTGGCAAGATGATCGTGCTTCACGTTCCGACGGAGCGGGTAGCGGGCTCGGCTTGACGATCTGTCGTGAGCTCGTCGAGTTGATGCGTGGGACGATCACGGTCAGCAGTACACCGCATGTCGAGACCGTCTTCTCGGTCAAGCTGCCGGTCGCAGTCACGAATGACGCGTCTTCGGCACAGTCAACCGCCTGGGCGCCTGTGCACGCACCAGCATCCGCCGCCCGATCATCCGGGAAGGTACCCTACATCCTGATCGTCGATGATCACGAAGCCGTACTGGCCTCGCTGCAGGATCAATGTGAGGCGCTAGGCTGCGTCGGCATCATCGCGGATACGGGGGAGACCGCGTTGCAGCAGCTCGCGCATACGCATGTCGACATGGTGCTACTGGATTGCAATCTCCCAGACATAGATGGCTACGCGCTCGCACGCGCGATCCGTCAACGCGAGTCGGCAAGCAAGGGACGACACATTCCGATCATCGCCATATCGGCAATCACCGGCGACGTGCACAAGGTGCGTTGCTTCGAGAGCGGCATGGATGGTGTGCTCGGCAAGCCGCTGCGGCTCGAAGCGTTGCGGCAGATGATCGCGATGTGGTGCCCTGCGTATGCGGGTCTTGCACCGGATCAGGTGGTAGCCTCATAGGCTTACGCGCGCGCGCTGTACGGCTTCGATTCGCCTGAATCCGGCGTAGCCGTTTCGACGCGATGCTGGCGCGACAGATCATCATGAAGCTGGCCGACATTGCCAGGAATCCCGTCGGACACCGCCTCCAGCATGCGCTCGAGCTCGGCTGCCAGGTTACTCGTCCCGGCATGCCCGGCAATGGCGGCCGCCCCTTTGATTCTATGCGCCATATAGCGCGCCTTATCGGCATCGCCGGCCGAGAGCGCGGCGCTAAGAGATGCCAGATCCGCGTCGATACTTCGACGGTAGATCTCGGGGAATTCCCGCCCCGCTATGGGTGTGGGTTCGACAGACGGCTGATGCCTGTCGAGCTTGCTTGCCGGGCACCAAAGATCGATCATCTGCCGCAACGCTTCGAGCCGCAGCGGCTTGCCGAGCACACCATCCATGCCACTGTCGAAGCAGCGCTCACGATGCACATCTTCTGTCGACGCCGAGATCGCGATGATCGGTGTGCGCGCCTGTCCACGTTGTTGCTCGCTGGCGCGCATGCGCCGTGCGACCGTGTAGCCGTCGAAGTCCGGCAGGTCGCAATCGAGCAGCACCATGTCGTAGTGAGTGCGCTCGAACCGATCGAGCGCTTGCGCGCCGTTGCCGGCGGCGGCCGAGTGGCACGCGAGTGCATCAAGTTGATGCTGGATCGCGTGTTGAACCGCTTCATGATCATCGACGATGAGGACCATCGGACCTTCGTCGACTCGCTCGGAAGCTCTGATATTGGTGGTCGTGTCGGCTTCACGTGAAGGGGCCTCCGGCGCGGCCGCATTCCGGCCGGCTACCCATGGGGTACGTTGCGCGGGCAGGATCACGGTAAAGATCGTGCCCTTGTCGGGGCTACTGCTGACGGTAATCACGCCGTTCATGAGCCCAACCAGTTCACGGCAGATCGACAGACCCAGGCCGCTGCCGTTCACGCGACGGCTGCCCGGCTCTTCGACGCGCTGATAGGGCTCGAAGATGCGGCTCTGACGCGCGGGCGGGATGCCGATCCCGGTATCGCGGACTTCGATCACAAGTGAACCGGCAGTGTTCGGCTTGCCTTCCAGATAGTCGACACGCAGCCATACTGATCCCTCCGACGTAAACTTGATTGCATTGACGAGCAGGTTCAGCACGATCTGCCGCGTGCGGACCTGATCGATCAGCAGGGTCAAATCGGCTGGACAGGCGAGTTCAAGCGCAAGGTTCAGTCCTTTCTCGTCGACCCTCCAGCGCACCATGTCGGCGCTGCGCCGCAACCACGCGTCAATTTGCGTTGGTTCGGGCGTGAGTGTGACGTTGTGCGATTCGAGTCGCGAGTATTCGAGCACGTCGTCGAGCAGGGTCAGCAGCGATTCCGAGGCGGCAACGGCTGCATCCGCTCGACCTGCCTGTTTCGGCGTGAGCTGCGACTGCTGCAGCAACTCGAGCGACGAAAGGATCGTGTGCATCGGCGTGCGGATCTCGTGACTGATGAACGCGAGGAACATGGCCTTTTCGCGCTCGCTGCGAACTGCAGCGGCGCGGGCGCGCCACGAAAGGAACGCGATGGCTGCTAGCGCGAACACGGTAGCGCCGGCTGCTGTGACCTGCCAGCGTCGGTAGTAAAGGATTGAGCGCAGCGTCGGCTCGCCGTAGTCGGTCGATTCCATCCATCGGCGCGAAATCTCCTCGCCCGTGCGAGCGGGAATCGCGCCCAACGACTTATCGAGAATGGATGCGAGCACGGGCATGTCGCTGCGGGTTGCCAGGGCCAGCGCATATGGCCGCTCCGGCAGGCCGCCCGCCAGGAACAGCTGACCCAGGAACTGCCGGCGTAGCAACGGCAGGATTGACATGTCCGGGCCGACGGCCACATCTGCTTTGCCGTCGAGGACGGCAGTGAGCGCATCCTGCTCGTCGTCATAGGTCAGCAGCGTCACGGGCAGGCCGCTCTGGCGAATCGCATATTCCAGCCCACCGTTGCCCTTGATCGCGATCCGTTTGCCGGCCAGATTGCGGGAATCGACGAACAGGTTCAGGTGTTCCGGCGCGGCCACGACCATCGTGCCGACGAAGTACGGTTGGCCGACAATGATGCCGTCGCGATACATCGACACATCCGCGCTTTTCGATACGTCCGGCACCACATCGATCTTTCCGGAGATCAAGGCGTCGTGCGAATCCGCCCATGACAGGCCATCGACATACTCGAAGCGCAATCCGCTCACGCGCGAAATCGCATCGAGATACGACGGCACGATGCCAACTACCTTCCCGTGATCGCGAAATTCGAACGGGCGCCAGTGTGGATCGATTGTGGTGCGCACCACCGGATGCGCGGCAATCCACGCCTTCTCTTCAGTTGTGAACTGCGGCGAATTGCTTGCCCATCCGAACGTGGGCGTCAGCCAGACGAGTGCGCTCGTTAGCATGGCGCATCGTTTCAAACGTAGCTTGCTCACGTTGTTCAACCAGATTGTTGGCCGGTTTGCCGTGGACGGTCCTCAGACGAGTATCGGATGCCGAGATAGTCGCAAGTAAAACCGAAAAACGAGACCGACATCATAGGTCGCGCGTTGCGGAAACGCAATGCGGCATTGCGATCGCAGAACCTGCGGATTTAGCCACACGGGTCAAAATTGCCCCAAAAGCCGGTGGGCTAGTCGAAATAATCGTGGATGGCATCCCGCTGCAATAACGGGGCTAGCCGTTTCGTGCCTTATACAACAACGATAAGAGTAACTATGATGCCTGGTCACCAGCCGATCAGTGTCGTGATTCTGGGCGACCATGCACCTGACCGAGAAGAATTTCATCGAACCGGTAGCGAGCTTCGCTAAGTCGCACGACCTGATTCGCTGGCACGAAGCGAACCGCGCCGATGTAGTGCTACTCGACTACACGCTTGGTCCCGGCGAGTCGACGGCCGCGATCTCGTCGAAGTTCTTCCGAAGCCTCAAGGCGATCAGCGCGCAAAACCAATCCGCATATCGTAGACTCGGTATCCGCAACGATGCCGAATTGTTTGCCGCCCGCAAGTTGATCGAGAAACACTGAATCAACTCCGCTTACGGATCGCGCATTGTCATCGTGATCCGCTCCGTTGCAGCCATTGCAGCCTTCGGCGCTGGGTTGCCAGCGATCGGTCAGGTTACGATCGGTCGAGAATCGGACATCTGAACTTGGCGAGAAGCAGACAGTCGTATTTGTGTGAATTTAAATCGGTAATCCGAAGCGTGGAGGCGTTTGGTTCTTAGCAAACCACGAATATAATGCGTTTGTCGAGGTCGACGGACTACGCTCAAGCCCAAGGCCACCTCAACCACCGATCAATCTTCTAAATCGGAGTCCCTGCACATACATGGCTACCTATCTCGAGCTGAAAGCCCAAGCCGAAGCGCTGGCACAGCAAGCGGAAGAAGTTCGACTTGCTGAACTTGACAGCATCATCACGACGATCCGTGAACAGATCGCCGAATATGACATCACACCGGAGCAGCTTTTCGGGCGACGCCGTGCGGTTGCGACGAACAAGAGCGCGCCGGTTGCGCCAAAGTATCGTGACCCGAAGACTGGCGCAACATGGAGCGGGCGTGGCAGGGCCCCTCAATGGATTGCGGGAGCAAAGAACCGCGACCGGTTTTTGATCAAATAGTGAGTCGAGTTGACGGTTGAGCACAAAACCGGTAACGCTTGCCGATGGGAAATACTGGGCGACATGTCGCGAGCGGACTGTCTTCGCTGCCACCGCAAATGGGTATGGTGACGTATTTCCCGGTGCTGAGATGATCGTCAAAGACGGTTGGGCTTCCTTCACCCGTGACGGCGTCGAAGTGTGGAACTGCAGCGCGCAGTACGCCGCAGCGCACTTCGACGTTCAGTCGGCTTAGGAAAATCTGCAGATGAGCGAACTTGTTCAGATTGCGCCCGGCGTCGTGTTCTCATCCGATGTGCTTGGCGCCGATTGGGTGCGAAAGTATCGACCGGACGATAGGAGTCCTCCGTCCGCGGACGACATGAGCCTGGCGCCAGGAGAGGGCGATCAAGCAGTTCGCACCAGCACACCGGCTCAGTTGTCGTTGTTGTAGAACATCGTGGATGACGGACACCGTGTGGCTGTCGGCCTTCGCGTTACCGTCGACGTTCCCTCCCGAGTCGGTGCCCGACGCCTGTACCTGTGTCGCCCGTAAGCGCGTGCTGGGCTGCAACGTGACCGGCAACATGTCGACCGCGCCTCGGTATCCACTCGAGATCCGCGGCAGTTCCCCCTGTTTCGATTTCTGCGCAGTTCGACTCGGTCCGACGTGTGGGGCCAACTACCCGGCTCCTGGAACAGGCCCAACGCTCCCTTCAGTTTCCGGTTCGACCATCGTTTACGCGTCGTTCAACCAGGGCATTTCGACGGGTGAGACTACCAGTTGCCGGAAGTCTCGCTTCAGATCGAAGATGAACCCGACCAGGATCATGGAGTCGGCGTAAGGAATCGGAAAGACCTGTGGATTCTCCGGCGTCCGCAGGGGGCGCTCGGGCGTGTCTGCTGTCGCCGCAGCGTTCTCGCGAACGCTTTCCAGTTCGTCAGCCATCGCCAGGCCAGCGACTTTCAGTACGCGGCTCCGCAGGTCGCTGAAGGGTTCGATGCGCGCAGCGTCTTCGTGGTATTCGGGCACTTCATAAACGAACCAGGACATTGTCGTCTCCCGTGAGAAGGGGCGCTATTCTAACGCGGCGTGAGGACCGACACCGGCTAGATTCGCGCAAGTGTGTTGTGATCGCCCTCGCCACCGAAATATTTCTCGAGCGCCTCCACGAACACCGCGTTGTCGGCAGTCGCATGCGCGAACAACGTGACCGACGACTGGAATTTGAGGTAATCCGGATACCCGAAGATCGTCTGGATCGAACTGCCTTCGATCTGATTGACCAGATGTGTGCATTCACGCAGCCTTTCGCCGAGCAGCGGATGCTGAAGATACGCGATGGCTTCGGCCAGTGTCGAGATCGCGTACCGTTGCGCCATCGCGCTGTTGCCAAGCCCTTCGATCTGCGGAAACACGAACCACATCCAGTGGCTTTGCTTGTGTCCGTGCCTTAGCTCGTCGCATACCCGCGCATACACCGAATCCTGCGCGTCGACAAAGCGCTGAAGATCATGGGGATCGTCCATTTTGCCCTCCGTCCGTTCCGGCGCGGAAAGCCGCCGGAACGCCTATTGTGAGCGTGACCCGGATGGAGGGCAAACGTCACCTTGACCGTGCGCTCCCCTCGCTGTGCATCGCATCCCGCGGACGAGTTCTAATTTGCTGCAGTGCACTGCGTCGCGCTCGCTCGTTCCGGGCGACGTCGCGCATGCCGCCGGATGGTGACGTGTCGGCAACGGGCGTAGCATTCAGACGTGCGGCCGGCCGCGATTCTCGCTGACGGATCGGGGGCTGCAGTCCGGGCGCGCCGCCCAAGCCGCCATCGGGCGCATCAGCGGTCTCCTGATCGACTGGTTGAACCGGGCTATTCTTGGGTCGGGGTCATCGCGGCCTCCTGATAGGCGGCCGCGCTGTTGCGTTCAATGGACGCAAGACGAGTTGCGTTGCCTTACTTCGTTCTACGGCCGGCACCTGGAATGAGTTGGCCACGCCGGGAACATTTAATTGGTTCAGCCCATGTTATATTCTGCCGCGCACTAAAGCCCTGCGCTCAAACCGTCCACAACGCACCAATAAAGCGGTCTTCGAAGCGCAAATAACAAATGCTTCATAAAGCTGACGCATTCCCCGGCTCATTTTGAATCCGTGTGGTTTGCGACCGGGGGAAGAATAATGAATCGCGTTTATCGGCTCGTCTGGAATCCCGTCCGACGACAAGTGCAAGTGGTGTCCGAACTCACTGCGGCATCCCGCAGCAATACGAATGGCAGCCGGACAGTTTGTAGCGCCTTCGTTCGCACAGCCATGCCAACCGTTTCCGTCATTGCGGCGGCGGTGAGCCTTGCAGGCTTTTCACCGATGGCATCGGCGGTCACATGCTCCGCAACGTCGACAGCGGGATGCAGTGCCATTGGCGGCGCGGGAATTCCGGCCCGCACGGGTAGCGGTGGCGCCGGCAATGGCGACGGCGGCGGCGCGAGCACATTCAATGCATCCACCGGCACGACCGACCCTGTCTCCGGGGCCGCATCCTCGACCGGCATCGGCGGTGCGGGAGCTGCCACCCAGGATGGCGCAGGCGGAGCGGGGGGCGCCGTCGGCGGATCGGGCTCCGGCACGCTCGCCGTCAACACCTCGGTAATTGGAGGGGGCGGGACGGCCGGCGCTCTCGCGACGAACTTCGGCACGGGCGGCGGCGGCGGTGGCGCGGGCTTCGTCTTTTCCGGCTTTAATCTGTCGCTGGATTCCGGCGCGACGGTTCAAGGCGGCGCGGGCGGCGCAGGCGGGCAAGGCGCAGCCCCGGTCGCTTCAAATGGCGGCGGCGGAGGAGGTGGCGGTACCGGTCTCATGTCGACCACACCCGGCACATTTATCACCAATAACGGGATCGTGGCCGGTGGCGCCGGAGGCGCCGGCGGCGGTGGCGGCGCGACGGGATTCGGCGGCGGTGGCGGAGCAGGCGGAGACGGCATGCTTGTGCTCGGCACCAACACGAGTGTCGTCAACACGGGCAGTGTGACCGGCGGCGCAGGCGCCGCCTCGGGTAGCGGAAGTTCCGCAAGTCCGAACACGTTCGGCGGCGGCGGCGCCGGCGTTCGCCTCGTGGGCGCGGGCAGTTCGATCGCCAACATCGGGACGATCAACGGTGGCGACAGCTCGGGAGGCGTTGCGGGGGCCGGTATCGTGACGTATGGCAACGCGACGATCACAAACGCTGGAACGATCAGCGGTGGCCTAAGCGGCGGAGCAAACGCTTCGTCGATTCAGTTCGGTGGCACCGGCAACAATCTGAATCTTCTGTCGGGCTCGACGCTCAACGGCGCGGTAACGCTCGATGCCGGCGCAACCGCCACCATTGCCGCTCAAAATCCGAACCTGTCGCTGACGCCGTCGGTCGTCCTGACCGACTCGGCATCGACCGTGACCTTCAGCGGCACGACCACTGGCCTCACCGTATCCGGCGCAGTGACCGGCGCAGGCAACACGGTCGCGACGGGCGCCGGCGGCAAAATAACGATGACGGCCGGGAATACTTATACGGGCAGCACGACCATCAGCGGGGGGCAACTCGCCCTCACCGGCAGCGGCAGTATCGCGGCCTCCAGTGGTCTGCTCGACAACGGCCTATTCGATATATCAGGAACGACGAGCGGCGCGCAGATCAAGAATCTGACCGGATCGGGCGCGGTCGCGCTTGGCTCGCGCACACTCTCGATCACATCCGGCAGCGGTACATTCAGCGGCTCTATTGGCGGCTCCGGCGGCGTGAACGTCAGCGGCGGCACCACGACGTTGGCGGGCGGCAATGCCTATACGGGGGCAACCACGATCGGCGGCGGCACGCTGGCACTATCCGGCGCGGGCGACATCTCGGCATCGAGCGGGGTAATCAACAACGGAAGCTTCGATATCTCCGGTACGACGAGCGGGGCTTCGATCGCCACGATCTCCGGGACAGGTTCCGTCGCGCTGGGCGGCAAGACGCTGACCGTGAACAAGGGCTCTGGCGCGTTCGGCGGTTCGATCACCGGCACGGGTGGCCTCACCGTGAGCGGCGGCGCGCTGTCCCTTACCTCGGCGATGGGCTACACCGGGACGACGACGATCAGCGGCGGTACCCTCGCGCTTTCGGGTGCGGGCGACATTTCGGCGTCGAGTGGCGTCGTGGCCAACGGTACGTTCGACGTCTCGGGTGCAGCGGGCAATGCGTCGATCCGATCACTGTTCGGCTCGGGGACGGTTGCGCTGGGCAACAATACGCTGACGTTGGTGAACGCATCCGGGAATTTCAGCGGTTCGATCAACGGCGCAGGCACGCTCGTGCTGGCCGGGGGCTCACAGGTGCTCGCGGCGCCCAGCAATATCACCGGATCGGTAACGATCGGTGCCGGCACACTGGCACTGACGGGCGGCGGAAGCATCGCCGCGGCGAATGGCCTGATCGATAACGGAACGTTCGACATTTCGGGAACCACGAGCGGTGCGCAGATCAAGCAGTTGACCGGCACAGGCACGGTGACGCTCGGCGCGCGCACGCTCGGCGTGACCGATGCATCCGGCACGTTCGCGGGCTCCATCAATGGCACGGGCGGGTTCTTGCTGACATCGGGCACGCAGACGCTTACCGGCGTGAACGGTTACACCGGCGGCACGACGATCAGTGCGGGCACGCTTGCGCTATCGGGAGGCGGCGTGCTGTCGTCGGCGACGCCCATCACGCTCGCGTCGTCGAATGCGACGCTCGATCTTTCGGCCGCCAGCGCTCAGCAGTTCGCTAGCCTCAGCGGCGCATCCGGCTCGCGCGTCTTGCTGGGCGGCAACGCGTTGACCGTAGGCGATGCAACCGATACGACATTTGGCGGTACCTTGTCGGGCCCGGGCGCGTTCGTCAAACAAGGCACGGGCACGCTGACGCTCGATGGGATCAGCCGTGCATTCTCCGGAACAACGACGATTGCCGCCGGCACGCTTGAAGTTGGCGACGCCGCCGATCCGTCGGCGCTATTGGGCGGGAATGTACAAGTCGCGTCGAATGGTACGTTGCGCGGTCATGGCACCGTTGCAGGCAACGTCGCGAATGCCGGCCTGGTTGCGCCGGGCGGTACGATCGGAACATTGACGCTCGGCGGCGACTATACCCAAGCGTCCAACGGCACGCTATCCATCGAAGTCAGCCCGACCGCCGCATCGCAGTTGCGCGTCGGTGGCACCGCGGCGCTAAACGGTACGCTGCACATCGTTTATGACCCGGGCACCTACAGCGCGGGCCGCTATTCGTTGCTGACGGCCGGCAACGGTGTGAGCGGCACGTTCTCGAGCATCACGAATAGCGCGCTCGCGGGGGCGGATCTATCGTCGCTGCAACAATCGATCACCTACGGCGCGAACCAGGTTGACCTTGCCCTGACTGCAGCGTCCAACCCAACGACAGGCGGCCCCGGCCCGATCGTGATTGCGCCGCAGAACACCACCATCTTTACAACGGAGGGCACGTCGGCCCTGACCAGAGCGCAGACGATCAACTCCGCTCTCGTCGCCCGCCTAGGAAGAAACAGCGAAGCCGGCGGATCGACCATCTCGCCGGCCGGCACTTGGGTTTCTGCGATGGGATCGAGCACGAAGGTTTCGGGTACCGGCGGCCGCCCCGGCTTTCTTGCGCGCGAATACGGTTTCCTGGCCGGTATCGATCATCGCGAAGGGGCCAACACGGTAGGCATCGCGGCCGGCTACTCGCACACCGCGCTTGACGAATCTTCGACCGGCGATTCGAGCGCGGCCGACACGCTGCGCATAGCGCTCTACGGGACGCGTTCTTTCGGCCCGATCGATTTGGCTGCAACGGTCGGCTACGGTCTCGATTTTCTTTCGCAGAAGCGGCCGTTCGGATCGATCGGTACGGCCGAGGGCGATCACTACGGCAACGAGTTCAGTGCCGCGCTCCAGGCAGGGATGCCGATCGCCGTCGGCGGCGTCACGATGACGCCGCGGCTCGGACTGCGCTATGCATACTTCCGGGGCAACGGCTTCAGCGAAAGCGGCGCTCAGGGGCAGAACCTGTCCGTCGATGCGGACAACGCGCGCAGCCTGCAACCGTTCGTCTCGCTCGCGATCGACAAGGCGTTCGGCGATGCG
Source organism: Burkholderia sp. AW49-1 (assembly GCF_053427845.1). Classification (NCBI taxonomy): domain Bacteria; kingdom Pseudomonadati; phylum Pseudomonadota; class Betaproteobacteria; order Burkholderiales; family Burkholderiaceae; genus Burkholderia; species Burkholderia sp. AW49-1. Next base: position 12,581 of record NZ_JBSAXF010000046.1, read on the forward strand.
CTCGCGCCGATCGACGTCGAGTGGCGCGTTGGCTACGCCTACGAGGCGTTAAACCATGCTCGCGGCTTAGCCGTCACGTCGCAAGACGGTACGTCGTTTTCAGCGCCGGGTACCGACCTTCCACGGTCTTATCTGATGACGGGTGCCAGCGTCAGCTTCCGTCCCGCGAAGTCCATGTCGGTCGCAGTCGGGCTGGACGCGCTCCTGAACGTGGGGCACGCGTCGGCCCAGTCGGCGTATGCGAGACTCGACTACCGGTTCTGACCTGCGGCTGTTCTGCCATTATGGGCGGCGCGCGTCATGTCGCGTGGAGCCCACGGCCGTGAACCGGGCCGACGGGCCAATCGGTCGGCATTCGCGCATGGCGCTTGGACGAGACGGTGAACTGGCTGCGCGTGCTGGCGCCCGGACGATGAACGCCTGCCCGTGACCTCAAGAGAGGCGTCTTCCGCTGTCGTGAGATGCATGCATCCGCTTCCGCTCACGTTTCGTAAATCCCGAGATCAGGCGTCGTATGCGGCCGGAACCTTCAGGGATAGCGACTTGCATGAACATCAAAGCAGGACTGGCCGTGCTGTCGGTGCTGCTCGCGGTCGGCCTGCTCGCCGCGTGCGGTCCGATGCGGCTACTGAATGCGCTGACGCCGAGCTACACGTTCAGTCTTTTCGCAGATATCGCGTATGGACCGGGAGAGCGCCAAGTGCTCGACGTGTACTTGCCCAAACGCGTCGTGGATGACTGGCCGGCCGATGCAAATTCAGGCGTGCCCGTCGTCGTGTTCCTTTACGGCGGGAGCTGGCAGTCCGGCGAGCGCAAGGACTATCTGTTCGTGGGCGAGGCGCTGGCGTCGCGGGGTTTTGTTGCCGTCTTGCCCGACTACCGGACTTATCCGGCCACCACCTTTCCCGGTTTCGTCGACGATGCCGCGCAAGCGGTGGCGTGGGCACGCGAGCACGCGGCTGCGTTCGGCGGCGATCCTCGGCGCCTGTTTCTGATGGGGCACTCCGCGGGCGCACAGATTGCCGCATTGCTTGCGACCGATGGCCGCTATCTGGCGGCACGGAAGATGCAGAAGAGTGACATCGCCGGCGTGATCGGGCTGGCGGGGGCTTACGATTTCCTGCCGCTGCGTGATGCAATGCTTGAAAGCATATTCCCCGAGGAAGCACGCACCGCGAGCCAGCCGATTCGATTCATTCAGGGTACAGAGCCGCCGATGTGGCTCGCCGTCGCGGAGAACGATACGGTGGTCGAACCCGGCAACACTTATCGCTTCGCACGCGCATTGCAGAACACTGGCGATACCGTCGTGGTGATGCGTTACAGGAACGTAAGCCATGCAACGATCGTGGGGGCTCTGGGCGCGCCGTTGAGAGGGTTGGCGTCGGTGCTCGACGATCTCTCCGCGTTCGTGAGTCACGTCGCGACGGTGTCGAATGCTGGAACGGCAAGCGGGCAGGCGACGGGATCTGCCGCATTGGCTTGCTCTGCGGTTTCGGCTCGATGATTGAGGAAAGCCCTGCGTTGCGCGCGCAAGCGGGGCGGTTCGGTATCGGCAACGGGGCCGCCTCCGCTGAACAGGTCGCGGCGCTTGTAGAGCGGGTCCGGACGCTCGGTTACGACACGACGATGTTGCGGCGCACCGCGCATTAGGCGATCGCGCAAAACGCGTGCACGGCGCCATCGGCGCGGGAGCAACGCCGAGCCCCGTATGCGCGAACGGCAGGCCGGCAGGCCTGGGTCCGCGCGCGGTCGCGCGAGTTCACAGCGACTACCAGCTCGTTGAATTACTGTCGGGCCGGACGTATTTCCATTTGCAGTTCATGCCATGCCCCATCGCCGAAACGCAACAACCCCGACTCACCGAAACGCCACAGATGAAGCCAGCCGTTGTCGATCAGTTGCCGCACTGCCGGATGCCGGTCGATTACGCGTTCGATCGCGGCGCCCGGTGCATCGATGATCACGGTCAGGCGCAAGGGCTCGTGTATCCAGCGCCGGCCATCATGCAGCGACTGTTTCGAGAGACCGATGCGCAGGTCGCCACTGTTGCCTTCAAAGACGCCGATATCCCCGCCGACGACGTTGTGAAGGACCTTGTTGCCGCAACCCATGTGCATGGGATCGCATGTCGATGCATGGTATTGCCAGTTGATCCAGTGCGCGACGAGCATGGGTGCGGTCATCAGCAGCTCGAGCAGGCTGCCATCCGTATCCTGCGAGAAATCATAGTCGTGCAGGAAGCAGCGACCGTCGAGCACGGCGCCGTGGCTGCGCTTGCGTGGCGCGATGATGAACGCGGCATTGCCGGCCAGCCCCAATTCCGGGCGAGTTTGTGCGCCGTCGTTGGCGCGCTCGCGAAGGCTGGCCAGTAACCTGTCGGCTTCCATTCGCGGGTCGAGACCAAGGCGTACCGCACGCTCGCGGCGCACCTGGTCGCACGCATGACCCAAGACGCACAGCAGCTTGCCCCAGCGCGCCGCGGCGACCGGGTTCAGGAGGTCGACGTCGAAGCCTTCGATCTCATCGGTCGTGGTGTTGTGCAAGGCCGCGACGAACGTCGTTTCGTCAGGCACGTCGATGCCCCGCTGCTTGAGACCTGCGCGCACCACGGGATCGTTCAGCACCTGCGCCAGCAAGCGTGCATTGACTTCCCCGCTCTGGCCGCAGCAGGCGCCACAGTCGAGGGCCGCCGCATGCGCATTGTTTGCGCTCTGGCTGGCGTGACCGATCAGGACGACCAGCGGTGCGAGCAATCGCTCGATGCCCATGCCGTGCAGGATGCGCGCGGCCAGGTCGACCTTGGCCTGGTCGTCGATGCCGACGAGTGTCGGACGGCAGAGAACCTTGTAGCGGTTCGGCAGACCGGCGAGGTCGTCGCGAACCCGCCGTTTGCGCGACGGCTTCAGCCACTGCCGCATCTTTGCCAGATAGCTCAGGCCGGCAGCCTCCACGAACGCGAACGAGGTGCCCGGCAAGCGGGTCGCGGCAGACGCCTGATTCGACAATGCGAACCGTGCGCGGCGGGCCTTGCTCGCAGCCCTACTCGTTGCTCCGCCGACTTGACCTGCGGTCGTCGATACGGTGTCCGTGACTTCCAGGGTGGGGGCGAGCAAGCCGGGAAGCTGAGGGCGACGCGCCGACGTGGCGAACGGTGTATATGCGATGGGCAGGCCGAAGAACCCGGCGAAGCCGATCGTCTGGACCGCCGGCCAAATCGACTCGACGGCGCGGCGGAACGGCTCGCTGCGAACGTCGATGCAGAACGCAGCCTGGACGTCGATCTGCTGTGCGGCTTCCGGGGTTGTCCGCGGCTGGCCGACCGCAACGAGTTTGCTTGCCAGTTCGCGCTGGTAGCCCGCCTCGAAGGCCAGCTGCCAGACCTCGTCGACCAGCAGCAGCGCTTGCGCATCGGCCAGCAGCGCTGCCGAATCGCGCCAGTGGCCTTGCACGGCTGCAAAAGCGCGACGTGCCGCCGCATCGTCCTTGCAGTCGAGCAGCAACGCGCCCCATGCCAGCCGTATTGCGAGCAGGTCGCGCAGGTGTTCGTCGGACTGGCCGAGCAGCCGAGCCTGCCAGCCGAGATAGGCGCACCATGATGCCCAGCCGTTGACTGTCAGAAGCACCGCCTCAAGGTAGTCCGGCCACACGGTTTCGGGCAGACCGAGTCGCTCCAGTACCCACGACTCGGCATCCTGTCGCGTGGCGGGGAGCGCCTTGAGCGACTGACCGAGGCGCGGCAGACCCATCAGCGCGCCGATACCGTGATCGTGTGCGATCGTGTCTCGCCAGAAGGCGTAGAGGCTCTGGTCATGATGCGGCCGCCAGTCCGCCTGATGCTCGTCGAAGTAGGCCGCGCAGATCTGGCTGACCTGGTGCGTGATCGCCTGACGCCACGAGAGACGCTCGTGACGCAATGGGTCGTCGTCGAGTACATCGATCAGCAACGGCAGGCGGGGCAGGGCGAGTGGACGCGTCAATGCGTCGATGCAGGTGCGCTCTGTCATGCCTGCCGCTTGTGCAGCCGGCAGGGCCTGCACCGCATACTGCAGATCTGCCGGCGCGATGCGCCCGGATTCCCATGCCGAACGGATGTGATCGCGCGGCGGGAAGACCTTGATGTCGGCCAGCACGGCCATCCGCGCAGCGACCTCTCTCACGGGGCGGCCAATGCGCTCCCAGTGGGGGTTGACGGCGATTGTGCGATCGAGCGGCCAGGCAGGCGCGATCGATCGGCTTGCCGCCTCGCATGCCGCGTCGATACGCTGACGCGGGATTCCACGGTCGGCATTCTCGGTATCGTGCGCGGGTCGAGCGGCATCGTGTGCCCGCGGTACAGCGCCGCGCTTATCCGCTTTTTCAAGTGTTGCAGTGCTCATGTCATTTTCCGGATAAGCGGCTCATTGCTCGGTGAGACCAGGCGTCCTGCCCGGAGAGGGGCGCGGTGCATGGATGGCGTCGTGCGGCGCCCAGCGGGCGGGCCAGACCCGTAACGCGAGGCGCGTGTAGAACTCGTCGACATAGAATCCCGCGTAGCTCCATCGCCGCCACGTCGCAAAGCGTTGCGGGCGGCACTGCAGCGTCGCGAGGCCGACATAGAGCAGCGCCATGCCCGCGAGTGCGACCGGGCCCGCGACGCGGAACGGCGTATCCGTGACGCCGAACGGGAGCTTGTGCGCGAGGGCGGCGACGGCCGTGTAGACGGCGACCAGCGCGGTGCCGAAGAACATGTGCATCCACGCGCTGGCGGGCTCGTCTCCTTCTGCGACCGGTATCCATAGCAGCGGCGCCCACGCCAGCGCGAGCACGCCGCTCCACCACCACGGCCAGCTTCCCATCGGCACAAGCGCCTGGACGAGCAGGACGACTGCGAGGCTGCCGGCTGGCGCGAGCATCAGGCTGGCGACTGCTGCGTCGCTGCGCCCGCGCATGATCTGCAGGCGTGTGTTTTGCACCGCCGACGACGCAGAAAGAAAACTGTGCGCCTTGTAGAGCGAATGACCGATCAAGTGCAGCGCAGCCAGCTGATACAGGCCGAGACCGCATTCGAGCACCATGAAGCCCATCTGCGCCACGGTGGACCACGCGAGGCGCACCTTGATACTGATGCGCGTGAGCATGACGAACCCGGCCAGGAACGTGGTGCCGAGGCCGAATGCGACCAGCAGCCAGCGTGCGGCCGGAGACACCGCGAGCAGCGGTGCGAAGCGCATCAGCAGGTAGCCGGCAAGATTGACGACACCGGCATGCAGCAGCGCCGAGACCGGGGTCGGCGCCTCCATCACCTGGATCAACCAGCCATGGACGGGGAAGAGCGCCGTGCGCAGCACGATCGCCAGCACCAGGCAGACTGCACTCGCCTGCAAGGGCGTCGACGCACCGTGTGCCGCAATGTGTTCTCGAAGCGCGGCGAAGGTCCCGCTGCCCACTTCCGTCCATGCCGATCCGGCGGCCACGAGCAGCAGCAGATCGGCCAACCGGTCGACGATCTGCTTCTTGTAGGCCGCCAGCAGCGCGAACGGACGATCGCTGTAGAAGCACAGCAGGTGGCGCAGCGACACGCCGACGCCGGCCCATGCCGCGATCAGCAGCAGCCAGTGACCGGACAGCAGCAGCACGTGAACCGACGCCAGCACGCCGGCGAATGCACCGGCGTAACGCGGCTGCCCCGGTTCACCCTGCAGATAGCGCCCGGAGAAGATGCCGATCACGGTGCCGAGCAACTGCACCAGCGCGGCCATCCACGCGGCGAGCGGGGTGACTTCGATCCACGCGGCCCACCCGGCGCCATGAATCGGGGCGGGCTCCGGGGCCGTTGCTAGCACGACCGGCTGAATCAGCGCAGCCAGCAACGCAATCGCCGCGAGCCGGTGGAACGGTTTCCATACGGCGGGGCTGTCATAGGGACGGGATACCAGCAGAGCGGCGGCTATCGACATCAGCACCGCGGGCGCCAATGCGCAGACGAACAAGAGGACGTGGGTGGGGGGCATGGCAAACATCTCGCGAAACAATGGACCGAAGGATGTTCGCTGCGGATCATTCTGTAAAATATATTCTATAGAACGTAAACATTGATAAAAGAGAACGATGCGGATCGAACATCTGAACTTTCATCACCTCTTCTACTTCTGGCGGGTGGCCCGAACCGGGCATCTGACACAGGCGGCAGGCGAGCTTCACATCTCTCAATCGGCCCTTTCCGCCCAGATCAGGCAGCTGGAGGACCGACTGGGCGAGGCACTGTTCGAGCGCGAAAAGCGGCGGCTGATCCTGACCGACACGGGCCGCATGGTGTTCACCTACGCCGAAGACATCTTCGGCCTTGGGCAGGAAATGCTCGGCAGGCTCCAGGGGCGTTCGGAAGGCATGCTGCGATTGCGCGTGGGCAGTGTTGCCACGGTCTCACGCAACTACCAGGAAAACTGGATTCGGCCGCTTCTGAGTGATCCGGACGTGATGCTCACGCTCGAGTCGGGCATGCTCGACGGCCTTGTCGAGCGGCTTCTGCAGCACCAGTTGGATATCGTGCTGGCGAATGAGCCGCTGCCGTCCGACCCTGACCGACCGCTCCATTGCAGTTTTCTTGGCAGCCAGGCCATCTCGCTAGTGGGGCCTGCGAGCATCTGGCGCGGCCGTAAACTCCGCGTACCCGACGACCTCGGCGGGCTCGATGTGGCTTTGCCGGGGCCGAGGCATGCGCTACGGGCCCGCTTCGACGCGCTGTGCACTTCTGCCGGTGTAAAGCCGCGGGTCAGGGCGGAGGTCGACGACATGGCGATGCTGCGTCTGATCGCGCGGGACAGTGGGTGGCTTACGGTGCTACCAGAAGTGGTAGTGCAAGACGAATTACGGCAGGGTGTTCTTGTCAGCGTAGGACAAACGCCCGAACTTCAGGAGCATTTCTACGCCATTACGATGCCCCATCGGCATCGCATTGAACGCCTTGAACAATTGCTTGCGGGGGCAACACTCTCTGAGGTCGAAGCACTCGGCGGAAGTTTGAGTGCTCCTGAGTAAAGGTGTGAGTGCATCGATCCAGCGGGAGTGCAGCTTTGCGACAAGTAGTGGAGGTGACCTGCGACGAAATTATGTGACCAGTCAGGCAGTGAGTCTCGTGTCGATATTATCGGAATCCAGCCAGGCTCGACGGACCGTGGCGGGAGGTTGATAGCGATGCGCGCTATGGCGTCATGCATCGTAGCACCGCGCACTTCGAAATCGAATTGCGAGAATTCGAGCAGATGGTTAGCCGAGTCTTTGATTTTCGGTTTCTCGAGGCGAATATTGTGCGAAACGATGAAGATTTTTTCGTGCCGCCCCTGGCGGCCAGCGCGAGCTGTTTATGGAAGATCATGCTTGCCGTCAGCTTGAGGCGGCGCTGTTCGTACTGGATTTCGGCCGGATAGACAGCGTGATTGAGCGGGTCCGTGATGGGAGACATCAGCACGGGCATGAGCTGCTTGAATCCGCTGTCGAGTAAATGACCTTGCAGCGAACGCAAGACCCGACCGCGGATCGTTGCAATCGAATCGACATTGGGTGTTTGCGACGATTGAAAATAATTTTCGATATTTTCCACGGCCGGAGAATTTAATAAAACTAAGGCGTCGAATTATGGATTTTCAAATCGCAATTTCAATGTACAGATGGGAGTAAATAACTCTACAGATCCGGGAATTAAGTTGATCTGTATGTTGGGGGCTGTTTAAGTGCTTGGGGGGCTGCCAATCGTTATCATAAATTACGACAATGTTAATAATGCCCGCTGGCCCCTTCCAATAAGGCCCGGCGACGGTTTCGGAAAGTTTTCGAGAAGTTGTATTTCAGCAACGTCTGCCCGTCGAATGGACGATTACCCCAACCAACGCGCTTATTTGCACAAGTGATACGTCGCCGCATGGTGGACGTGTACCCACCTGCTCATCGTCGAACATGGCGCGTCTCTTTTTTGGATTCGATACGCAGCCCCTCGAAGGAATCCTTAGTCAGTGCCCCGACCGGCGAATGGTTACTTGGCTGCATCAGGTGCCAGTCAACTACCCGAACGCGGTCTTGGAACGAGTAGATGGAGTCCTTGACGAACGTCGTGTGAATGCATGGTGCTGGCGAGTGGCAGCCAAGGCAGGCGGCGCCAGAGAGCGTAAAAATGGCGTCAGGGGTGGTCTCAAGAAGGCATCGGTTCGCGGCCGAAGACTTCGAGCTCGCGCACCAGGGACTGCGCGGCCAACTCGACCAGTGCCCGGCCTTTTTCGCGCGTGGCTTGGCCGGGATCGGAACCGATCCGTCCGTCCGGGAACCGAGCGCGGAAGTCGAGGGCGTCGCGGATGGGGCCGTTTCCGGCGATGGGCGGCGTGTAGTCGGCCGACTTGATCGAATCGGGGAATGCCCACTGGGTAATCGCAATCTCAGACGGCGTCGCATGCGTGCCGTGCCCGGTGGGGAATTGCTCCCGCGCCAGTTCTCCCACGCCTTCGAGATCCCACCAGTTGCACAGCTTCAGCGCGAAGCCCGCACGGCGGCGCGCAAAGCTGGCTTCGGCATACAGTTCGGAGAACGCGGCATCGATCGAGGAGACATTGCCGCCGTGACCATTGAGGAACAGGATTTTCTCGAAGCCATGTGCGGCTAGCGAGCGGGTCCAATCGCCGATCGCGGCGATGAACGTGGATGGCCGCAGCGAAATAGTGCCGGGAAAACCGAGGTGATGCTGGGCCATGCCGATATTGAACGTGGGCCCCACGAGGATATCCGCGGCCTTTTCGGCTTCACGCGCGATGATTTCGGGACATAGCCAGTCCGTGCCGAGCAGTCCGGTGGGGCCGTGTTGTTCGTTGGAGCCGATCGGCACGACGATCGTGCGGCTGCGGGTGAGGAATTGCTCGATTTCGGACCAGGTGGACAGATGCAGAAGCATGACGATTCCTTGTCAGGGTTTTGCGGGTAGCTTGTTGGAGAGAATGATCAGTGCGGCGATGATCGGCAGCGTGGCGAGAATCAGCATACCGAGGTGAAGATTGCCGGTAGCCGCCTTGGCCCATCCGATGATGGCCGGCCCCCAGAAGCCGCCCGAAAGCCCGATCGTGTTGATCAGCGCGATGCCGCCTGCTGCCGCGGGGCCCTTGATGTATTCGGAAGGCATGGCCCAGAACACCGTGTAGGTCATCCACAGTGCGCAGGTGCCGAGAGTGAGCAGCACCAACGATGCAGCGAGGTTGCCGTCGACGAGGGTGGATGCGGCCAGCAGCAGACCGCCGAAAGTGGCGGGCACTGCGCTATGGAAGCGGCGTTCGCCTGCGCGGTCGGACCGGTTACCCATGTAGTACATTCCGAATGCCGCCGCGATATAGGGCAGGGCCGAGTACCAGCCGAGTTGCATGGTGTCGCTCGCGCCCTGAGCCTTGATGAACGTCGGCAGCCAGAAGCTGATGGCATAGATTGACGCGATGATGCAGAAGTACGCGAAGGCCAGCACATAGACCCGTACATCGCGTGCCACGGCCCGGAACGAGGGATCGTGCTCTGCCGCAGACCCAATCTCGCTGGCAAGCAGACGCTTTTCCCGCTCGCTCAGCCATGCAGCATCGGCCGGATGATTCGGTATGAAGTACAGCGCGAGCACGCCGAGCAGGATACACGGCAAACCTTCGACCAGAAACATCCATTGCCAGCCGGCCAGTCCGCCGGCACCCGACAGCGCCGTAATTAGCCACGCCGATATTGGTCCACCGACAATGCCCCCGAGCGGGCCGGCAAGGAACACGATCGCGATGGCGCGCGCCATGCGCTGCGGCCCATACCAGCAAGACAGGTAGTAGATCATGCCCGGCGCAAAGCCGGCTTCGCAGATGCCGAGCACGAAGCGCATCGCATAGAACATCGGCACGTTCCGCACGAACAGCATGCTGGCCGAAGTAATGCCCCACAGCACCAGGATACGACTGAAGGTCTTGCGCGCGCCGATGCGCGGCAACATCAGGTTGCTTGGTATCTCGAAGAGGACGTAGCCGATGAAGAAGATTCCGGCCCCCACACCGTATGCGGCGTCGGAAAAACCGAGGTCGCTTTGCATCTGGATCTTTGCAAAGCCGATGTTTACGCGATCAAGGTAAGCGAAAAGATAACAGCTCAGCAGGAACGGCAGTAGCCGCCAGTTGATCTTGTTGTAGAGGTTTGAGGTGTCGTCTACCGCACTATCGCTCGGGATTGTCAGCATGCCTGTCTCCAATGTCTTCCGATGTCACCGCGCTGCATCGGATATTGGCAGCGTGAGGCGCAATTACCAACAGCAACCATGTGTACACTTCGTTGCTTTCAAGGCAACGTAGCTGATATGGTTTGGGCTCTGACATAGCGACGGTAATCACCGTGGGTGGTGCGACATGCGCGAAATCAATCAGCAGCGGCTGCGATACTTCCGCGAAGTGCTCGAGCAAGGGACCATCCGCGGCGCCGCCGAGAGCCTTAACACGTCGCCGTCTGTGATTACCCGGCAGATCCGGCTGCTCGAGGAAGAACTTGGCGTTACGCTGTTCGAACGGCAGGCGCGCGGCGTCAGGCCGACCGAGGCCGCCGCGCACCTGCTTGAATTTTGGCGCGGATATCGCTCCCATCAGGAGAAACTCGAGGACCAACTCCATGCGCTCAAGGGCCTGAAGCAGGGGCATGTTCAACTGGTCCTCAGCGAGGGATATGTAGATGCGCTGGTCAACAAGGTGCTGGCGCCATTTTGCGCGCTGTACCCGTTGCTTGACATCGGGATGGAGATCCTCGGAGTGGACCAGGTGCTGGAAGCCGTGGCGGAAAGTCGTGCGCACCTCGGGCTCGCCTTTAATCCACCGCCGCACCCGCGTATCCAGTATCTGGCGAGTTCGTCCCAGCCTGTTGGACTGCTGGTGCGCCCCGACCATCCGCTGGCATTGCGAGGCGGCGCGGCCAGCGTTCAGGACCTCTTATCGTGGCCACTGGCCATGATGCCAGCATCGTTCGGTGTCGGACATGCGGCCAAGATGCTCGAATTCGCCGAGAACATTACGATACGGCCGACGCTGATCACAAACTCGTTAACCGCGCTCAAGCAGTTCGTTGCCTACAAAAACTACATGACGCTGATTGGTGGGGAATTCGCTGCGTATCGGGAGATCGCCGCCGGCGCGCTCACGGTGGTGCCGATCGATCATCCGCTCTTCAAGGGGACCCACGCACGATTGCTCGCAAAGTCCGGGCGGCCGTTACCGTTGGCCGCCCTTAAGCTCCTTGAGCATATTTTGCGAGATTTGCCGATGTTCGCGCGGGGTGGCGAGTAGCGCGCACGCGTCCGGGCTTAGGCTTGGGCGATCTGTTGACCAGACAACTCGCCACATCCAGTCTTACGTAGCAGCCGATGTGTTGATTTCGAGCGTCATCGTAGCTGCGCCTCGTCCATCCGCTGATAGATGCGTTCCAGCACCGCGACGAACAGCCCCTCCTTGCTCCCGTAGTCGTAGATCATCCGATCATTGGACTTCGTCCGCCTGGACATCCGTTCAATGTTGCCGCCTTCGTAGCCGTAGCGCGCGAACACTTGGTCGCCGCGCGCGGGATCCAGCAGCGTAACGATCCGATCTGGTTCCGACGTCGCACATTCCGACGGGGCATTGTCGTGTGGACTGTGCACCGCATATAGCTTCGTATAGCCGGACGTATCGAAATGCCCGGTCCATCCCTTCGGCAGCGTAACGGGGGGGCACGCACGTCGACAACATGCTGCGGCTCGTTGAAGTCAAGTTCCCGGGCGATACCTGGGGCGTGGGACAGGAGCGCGACTACCAGGGCATTGCCGGGGACTTCATCAACCGCATGACGGTCATTGACGTATCGGATTGCAATCGCGAACTTGAGAAGGTGCGTGAACGGGCGTTGAAGAACGTCCCGGCACCGGAATCGCAGCGCGAACAGGAGCGATTGCGAGCCCCGATCCGGACTACGATTCCGGTCGCCGAACCGGTATGGTACGAGGAGTGGTGGTCCTGGGCACAACGACACGGCGAAGAAGCGGCCGATGCGATCGGAAATGAAATTGCGCCGATCTGGGATGCAGCCAGTCGTGGTTTTAGTTATCTCTCGGAGGAAACCAAGGCGTTTCTGCATAATCATGCACCTTGGGTGTTCACCGCTGGTCGGTGGATTGCAGACAAGGCCTCCGACGCATGGGTTTGGATCGACGAGAAAGGGCATGAAGTTTACCGCTATACGACGGCACAATTGAAGGCCGGCTGGGACGAGATCGTCCGACAAACCGACCTGACGTGGGAGGTCCTGACGTCGATCGATTGGGCTCAAGTCGGGATGACCATCGTCAAGGCAATCGTGGTCATCGTGGTTGTCGTGGCGGCGATCGCTATTGCAATCGTCTTGGCGGAGGCACTCCTTGCAATCCTCGCGGCATTGATTGCAATTGTTGCCGCCGGAGCGGAAGCTGCGGCTGCACTGGCCGTCGCACTGGGGATTACCGAGACTGCGGCAGGCGTAGGCGCTCTCGGTCTTGCCGCGGCGGCCAGGTGACCGACGGACATGGAAGAATGAGATTTCAGGAAAAGACGATGGCTGATCATGACTCGAAAACCGTTTTGACGCCCTCGCAGGCGCTTGCACGATACCGGGAGGAACTGAGTTTGCGGCTTCCCGATAACCGCATGGTCGTCTTGCCCGGTGTACTCGGCACGGTGTATTTCGAGCGTGGATCGCAACCGGAGGTACGGCAGGCAATCCTTGAGTGCTTCGATCGCTTTGAAACGCTGTTCGGCGCGCACCTGATTGGTGGGAAAGACGAAGATCTCGGGAAGTTCACGAAGCGAAGCAGTAAAGGCGTCGAGAAAATCCGACGCGCAATTCTTGATACACCTTCGTTCAAGGATGTCAGCGTCGTTCGATCCAGTGCAGCGGACCAGGATACCGCAGCCGAATACCAGATCAGCGTACTGACCGGTTTGGCCATGCCTACCGAATACGTTTCGCCGACCGGCCGATTGCGGATTCCAAAGGGAGTTGAGTCGGGGCTGTCGTATTTGAAATTCAACGTGCCGGCGGATCTTGTCGGTACAGCCGATGGAATCGCCCAGTATGAGGATTTCTTGCGGTACGTCTGTGAGCGCCTCGTTGTGCGATATGGCTACGGCGGGCTGGCGCCGATCCTGCCATACAGCTATCACCGCTACATGCCGCAGGAATGGGCCCTTGCCGAACGATTCAGCGGTCTCGAGATCGACAGTACGGCGCACCTCGGCACCCAAAATTGCGACCCGAGCTCTTATGAAGGAGATAGTCGCGACGACCCGACCGCGGTATATCGATATCTGCATCCCGGCGCACATGTGCATCGCTGGGGCTTCATCAAAAGCGTGAACTGGTACACGGTTCTTGGTGAACTGTTTGTGGAGCGCCTCGGCGGCGACGCCGAGATACGCAGACAACTTGATCGCACCGACATCCACGTCGAGCGCGTCAACTCGTGTCTGCTGATTCGCGCCGGCGATTTTCCGCGCCTCGGCGCGCCGGAGGTGGGGCTGCCCGAACCATACGTTTTCGTGAACAGGGTCCTGCGCGTTCTGCGTAACCCGAAGCCGGATGCCTTGCACACGTACATCCCGGACTTGCCCAGCGCCGACACCATGAATGCGCGTGCGTGGGTTGCGCGTTTCGATCTGCCCGATGCACCGCCTATTCCCGAGCCGCCGCCGATCGTGCCGACCGCGAAGACCGACAGTCTCCATCACAAAAGCGTCCCCGGCGGCAACCCGTGCCCGATGGCCGGCTGGTGGCAAACGCCTGCGGAGGCAGGGAGCCGTCGTCACTTCGAGGCGGGCGAAATCATGCCAGTGGTTGAGGGCAGCGCATGGGGCAAGACGTACTGGAACTGGTCGCCGCATCAGGAATGAGAGATCGGCACGCTGAATCTCGATAGCGCGCGAACCGGAAGCGGTCGACGGTGACACGGACGTTCAGCAGAAATTTCGCGCGGTCGTCGGCAGCGCGCCGAGTAGCTCGGTCCGGTCCATGAGCTTGTTCGCGATCACGTGCCGCACCTTGCCCTCGGCCTGCCATACGCCATAAACGGCGAGCAGCGCGGCGCCGAGCGCTTCCTTCCGAAATTTCTCCAGCAGGCCGGCCCAGAGGATCACGTTGACCTGGCCCGTCTCGAGCTTGCGGACCGTTTCCTTGGCCAGCCGAATGTCGTGGCATTCGGACAGCTTCTCGCAGGCCAGCGTCGGGCCGAAGTCCGCGTAGCGATCCCGGATGATCGACAGCACGCGGTCAGCCGTCATGCTGCCCAATCGATTGTTGCTGGGCTTCGCGCGCCGTTGCGACACGAGACCTTGCGGCCCATGCTCACGTGATCGGCCGACCAGCCGCCGAATCTGCCGCGTCGTCAGCCCGAGTCGCTCGGCCGCACGCCACGGCTGAAGCTTGCCGTCCGCGACGTC
>NZ_JBSAXF010000047.1:0-26179 GCF_053427845.1 Burkholderia sp. AW49-1
GACGAGAGCTTACCGAAACCATGAAAGGTAACTGTCAACAATTGCCAAACTGTTGAATGGAAACCACAAATTCCAAATTTCGGGCTCGTCTAATTGACGTGCGCTCGGGCATCTCTGGTCGAGTTCCTGGAACATTTGTGCGACAAACATATGCGTTCAGCCTCAGACTGGCGCACGATGCGGCGCTATCGCCACGCATTGCCACATATTGAGCACCCAACATCTCATTAATAGGGATGCCCGCTCAAATGTTGACGCGTTTCACCCCACGACTCTAACGTTCGCCCCAACGCCATTCGATTCAGCCGCCCCGCTCGCGGGCGCCGGTCGGGCATTGAACACAGGAGACGACCGTGGCCCGATCCGCGTCACGCACCCACGCGAACCTGCCGGAGCGCTCGACCGCGTATGGCGGTACCGCATCCGAATCCACGACTCGCACAACTTCGACCACTCAGCCGAGCCGCAAGCGCCTGATCATCCTCGCACTGCTGTTCGTCACAGTCGTGATCAACTATCTCGACCGCAGCAACCTGTCGATCGCCGCGCCCGCGCTGTTCAAGGAACTGAACATCGACCCGGTCCGCGCGGGCCTCGTATTCTCGGCATTCAGCTGGACCTATGCGCTGATGCAGATCCCCGGCGGCTGGCTCGTCGACAAGGTGTCGCCACGCGTGCTGTATGCGGGAGCGCTCGCGCTGTGGTCGGCCGCGACAGTGCTGCTCGGCTTCGCCGGTTCGTTCGTCGGGCTGATCGTGCTGCGGCTCGCGGTGGGCGCGCTCGAAGCGCCGGCCTATCCGATCAACAACCGCGTGGTCACGACGTGGTTCCCGACTCGCGAGCGCGCCAGCGCGATCGGCGGCTACACCTCGGGGCAGTTCGTTGGCCTCGCGTTCCTCACGCCCGTGCTCGCGTGGCTGCAGGTGCATCTCGGCTGGCACATGGTGATCGTCGCGACCGGGCTTGCGGGCATCGCGTGGGCCGCGGTCTGGTACGCGGTATATCGCGAACCGCGCGCGTTTCGCGGCGTCAACGCGGCCGAAATCGCGTCGATCCGCGACGGCGGCGGCCTCGTCGATCTCGAGGACCGCATCGCCGCGCGCACGGAACGCACGCCGTCGACGTGGCGCGACCTCGGCGTCGTGCTCGGCCGGCGCAAGCTATGGGGCATCTATCTCGGTCAGTTCGCGCTGAACTCGACGCTGTAGTTCTTCCTCACGTGGTTCCCGACCTACCTCATCAAGTATCGCGGGATGGACTTCATCAAGTCGGGCTTTCTCGCGTCGCTGCCGTTTCTCGCCGCGTTCGTCGGCGTGCTGTGCTCGGGCGTACTGTCGGACTGGCTGATGCGGCGCGGCGCGTCGCAGGGCTTCGCGCGCAAGCTGCCGATCATCTCGGGGCTGCTGATCTCGACCTGCATCATCGGCGCGAACTACGTCACGTCGACGGGCTGGGTGATCGCGTTCATGACGATCGCGTTCTTCGGCAACGGCTTCGCATCGATCACGTGGTCGCTCGTGTCGGGTCTCGCGCCGGCGCGGCTGCTCGGCCTCACGGGCGGCGTGTTCAACCTCATTGGCAACCTGGCTGCGATCGCGACGCCGATCGTGATCGGACTGCTCGTCGACGGCGCGGACTTCTCGCGTGCGATCACCTACATCGCCGCGATGGCACTCGCGGGCAGCCTGTCGTACGGGCCGCTGGTCGGCAAGGTCGAGCGCATCGACGCCTGAGCAGGTGCCGCGCTACGCGACCAGCGCGATCGCCTTGATGTTGAACGCGCGCGACAAATCCTCGCTGAACGAGTCGATGATCGGCTTGTCGCTCGGGCTGCGCTTCATCGCGAGATGCAGCGGCACGTCGACGCGGAAGGTCGTGCGGCCGATTGACCGGAGCGGCCAGCCGAAGCTGCGATTCACGCTTGCGATGGAGACGATGCCGTGCACGATCGCGGTGTCGTCACGGTCGATGTGCCGCCGCTTCGGCCTCGGTGTCGTGATACTCGACAAACGTCGCGCTCTCGATCTTGAGCAAATGCACCCAGTCTTCGGACGTGCGACCGGTGGCATGAACATGCCAGCGTTACGTGCCGAGCACGACGACCCGGTGCCGCCGGCGATGAATTCGAGCGGCTGGAACCGTTCCGCGGTCTTCGTCGACATGATAGGCGTCGAAACCGGCGTGCGGCGCCGTCGACGGATGCATGCCGAAGGCCCCAGTGTCCAGGGCGGGAACACGCCAACGCAACGGTGCAGGCCCCAACCGACGATCCGGCCGCGCCCGTGGCGGAGTCACTGTCGATGCTGCGGGGCAAGCGCGTCGTCTGTGTCGGCGGCCGGCCCGGGTCGAACCGCGCCATCCGGCGGATCGCCGAGACGGCAGGCGGCGAACTGACGTTGCACGACGGCGTGCATCGAGGATCGCAAGGGCTTGCTGGCCGCCGCGTTGCCGGGCGCGAATCTGATGGTATTCCCGGTCGACTGCGTCGACCACGATTCGGTGAACCTGCTCAAGCGCATGTGCGACGCCAGCAGATCGCGTACTACCCGCTGCGGACCGCGAGCGTCGCCAGTTTCGTCGAACTGATCGGGCGGCTCGATGCGCATGCGCGTGCGGTCTTGCCAACGGATACGCAGGCGGGCGAAGCGTCGCGCTTCTGCCTGCGGCACGCGTAAGCCGCCGGCATCGCGCGACCAAGCGACCGCGCAAGCTTCAGCGGCGCACCATCTTGGTCAGTGCGGCGATTTCGCTCGCACGGGCTGCGTGCGCCCGATCCTCGATCTCGCGATAAAGCCGGATGATCTCTTCGCCCACGGGCGTGAGCACACTGCCGCCACCACTCTGGCCGCCGTGTTCGGACACCGTCGCGGTCGCCTTCAGCGACCGGTTCAGTTCGTCCATCAGCAGCCATGCGCGCCGGTACGACATCTCGAGGCTGCGGCCGCCACCGAAATCGATCCGTGCTCGCGCACGGCCTCGAGCAGCGCGACCTTGCCCGGCCCGAGCGCGATCGTGCCGGCCTGCTGAATGCGCATTCTGAACCGCATCTCTGGCTTGGCGTGTGCCGAAGTCTTCATGTTGTCCGCCGGTAGAACGATGCGCTCAAGCATATACGATGGACGGCGCGGCGCCCGCTCGGCGCTCGAGCATGCGCGCGACGATCCCCGTCAGCCGGCCCGCATTACGACAACACGATGTTCCGGACAACTTTCTTGATGCTCGGGTAGCTGTCGACCGATTCCGCCTTCTGGTCCGTCACGAGCGTGCCGATCCGCGCGGGTTCGCAAAAACCGATCCGGCTGTTCGTGCCGAGCTTGCTGAAGTCGGCCAGGATCGCGACGTCCGCCGCATTGGCGACCATCGCGCGCGCGACTTCCGTTTCCATCCGGTCGTAGTTCGTCGCGCCTCGCACGTGGTCGACGCCGACCGGCGACAGCAACGCAAGATCGGCGCGATAGCGGAAGATCTCGGCGATCGTCCCGTCGCCGACCGTCGCGGCTGCGCGGGTGCCGATCATCCCGCCGAGCAGGATCGTTTCGTTCTTCGCGTGGCCGGGGTCGCTCGAGCGCATCTTCAATGCGACGTCGATCGAGTTCGTGACGATCGTGAGGCCGGACAGCTTCGCCAACTCCTCGGCCAGCAGCGTGGTGGTCGTGCCCGCGTCGATGAACAGCGTCTGCGAGCCCGTGACGAGCCGCGCCGCGGCGCGCGCGATCGCCTGCTTTGCCTTCACGTGCGTCTGCGCGCGTTCGGCGATCGGCGCTTCGTCGCCCACCTGCACCGCGCCGCCGTGCACGCGCTTCAGCTCCCCCATCGCCTCGAGATCGACGAGATCGCGGCGCACGGTTTCCCGCGACACGTTCAAGTCGGCCATGATCCGGTCGGTGGAAACGCGCTGCATCTTCGATAACAGAAGCCGAATCCTCTGATATCGCTCTTCTTGCCACATGAAATGTCCTTGGAAATGAACGTCAATGGTATTCGAACCTCGGCTACGCGGCGCTCTCCTCCATCTTTTTGATCCCGCCCAGGGTCTGCAGGGATTGGCGGACCACCTGGAATTCGCGGCTCGTCATCTTCGAGAACACCACGTGGATCCGGTCGTCGTCCGGTGTCGCGTCGTCCTGTTCGATGACGAACTGGACGATGCGCGCCTGGTCGATCCCGGGCATCGCCTGCAGCGACGTCAGCTTCACCGCGCCGCGGCTCGCGAGGATGCGCACGCCCCAGCGCTGCCGCGCGGCGAAGAAGCGCTTCTCGATCGGCTTCAGGCCGGCGAGGATCGCCAGCACGATCGCCGTCGCGGCGATCGCGGCGACGTACATGCCGCCGCCCACCGCCAGCCCGACCGCCGCGACAACCCACAGGCTCGCCGCCGTCGTCAGCCCGCGAATGATCTCGCCGCGCAGCATGATCGACCCGGCGCCGAGAAAGCCGATGCCCGACACGACCTGCGCGGCGACCCGCGACGGGTCGAGCGACACGTTCTTCGCATTCTGGATGTCCGCGAAGCCGAACGCCGACACGACCATCACGAGCGCCGCGCCGACCGCCACCAGCATGTGCGTGCGCAGCCCGGCCGCCCACGACAGCCGTTCGCGCTCGATGCCGATGATGCTGCCGAGCAGCGCGGCCAGCAACAGGCGGGAAATGATTTCCATCTGACTGATCATGCGATGCCTCCCTTATTCGAACGACTTGATGAAACGCGGCCTGCCCGGACACGCCGCCCGACGTGTTCTGCTTTCGTCCGGCTGACGGTTCGCGCGCGCCGCGGGTTGTATTTTTGTGCGAACTTGCGATTTTGTGCGTTCTAATATACGTTACGAAAAACCGCGCGGCTAGACCCAAGTTCGTTTGTTTCATCCGATCAATACGATCGATCGTCGGACCATTCACGCAACCCGATCCGGAACACTTTCTTAGGAGACCAACATGATTAAGAAGGCTTGGATGCTGGCCGCAATGCTGCTCGCGTCGATTGCGACGGCACCCGCTCATGCATCCGAAAGCGACGTCTGCAGGAAGGTGACGCTGGGCGATGTCGGCTGGAGCGACATCGCGGCCACGACCGGCGTCGCGATGATGCTGCTCGACGGGCTCGGCTACGAAGCCAGCAAGACGATCGCGTCGCCGCCGATCGTGCTGGCCGGCGTGAAGAAGGCACAGATCGATGCGTTCCTCGGCTACTGGGATCCGAGCATGACGCCGACGGTGAAGCCATTCGTCGATGCCGGCGCCGTGCACCTGCTGCCGCAGCCGAACCTGGTCGGCGCGCGTTACACGCTGGCCGTGCCGCAATACGCATCGGACAAGGGCCTGAAGAGCTTCGCCGACATCGCGAAGTTTCGCGACCAGCTCGACGGCAAGATCTACGGGATCGGCGCCGGCAACAACGGCAACGCGCTGATCCAGCGGATGATCGACCGGAACGAATTCGGGCTCGGTGGCTTCAAGCTCGTCGAGTCGAGCGAGGCCGGGATGCTGGTGCAGGTGACGCGCGCGGTGCAGGAACACCGGATGATCGTGTTCCTCGCGTGGGAGCCGCATCCGATGAACATCAACTACAAGATCGCGTACCTGGAAGGCGGCGACGGTGTGTTCGGCCCGAACTACGGCTCGGCGAAGGTCTACACGCTCGTCACGCCAGGCTACCTCGAACGCTGCCCGAACGTCGGCCGCCTGCTGACCAACCTGAAATTCACGACCGACGAAGAGAACCAGCTGATGGTGCCGATCATGAATCATGCGGATCCGGTCGCGGTCGCGAAGGAATGGGCGAGGAAGAACCCGGGCGTGCTGTCCAAGTGGCTCGACGGCGTCACGACCATCGACGGGAAGAACGCGAAGGACGCGATCGAGAAACTCATCGGCGCATGAGCACGCCGGCAGTCACGCAATACAAGGACTTTCACATGCACAGGAATCTCGCGCTGTTCGATCTCGATCACACGCTGCTGCCGCTCGACAGCGATCAGGCCTGGGGCCGCTTCCTCACTCGGGTCGGCTCGCTGGAAGACGACACGCACGCGGCGCTGATCGACGAGCACTACGGCCACTACGCGGCCGGTACGCTCGACATGGACGCGTATCTCGCGGTGACGCTGGCACCGCTCACCCGCTATCCGCGGGCCCAGCTCGAACGCTGGCACGCGCAGTTCATGGACGAGGTGATCCGGCCGGCCATTACGCCGCAGGCGCGCGCGCTCGTCGATCGCCATCGCGAGAACGGCGATCTCTGCTGCATCGTCACCGCGACCAACGTATTCGTGACGGGGCCGATCGCCGCCGAGTTTGGAATCGAGCATCTACTCGGCATCGAGCTCGATACCGACGACGGCACGCCGGGCGGACAGTTCACCGGACGCAGCACCGGCGTGCCGAGTTTTCGCGAAGGGAAGGTCGTGCGCACGAACGCATGGCTCGATTCGCTCGGCTACGCGCCGTCGGATTTCGAACGAACCTATTTCTACAGCGATTCGATCAACGACGTGCCGTTACTCGACTACGTGACCCATCCCGTCGCGACCAATCCCGATGCAAGGCTGTCGCACGTCGCCGGCACGCGCGGATGGCCTGTCATGAATTTGTTCTGATTCGGGCGATATTCTCCGCTGTTCATTTCATTTCTGGAGGGGCAATGAAAGCAGGAACCGGAACGACGCACGTCAATCATTCAGGAATCCGACTCGAATCGAGTCGAGACAACCCTGCTCCGCCCGCCGGCAAGGAACGTCGTTTTCCGCACCGGCGCACCGCCTTCATGATCGCGCTCCTCTGCACGCTGGCCGGTTGCGGCGATGGCGATTCCGGCGCGGCCGGCAATCTCGCCGCGAACCGCGCATCGGCATCGGGCCCGGCCGCCGCGCCCGTCCTGCACTGCGCCACGGCTTGCCACTGACGAGCACCTGCCCTTGTCCGGCGTGACTGCCACTGCAAACCCCCGGCGGTTGAAGCACGAGGGCGTCCCGGCCAGTCCTCCGGCGATTCATGACAGAGAGCGAACATGCAAAACAAATCCACGACACGACGTCAGTTCCTGGCCGATGCGCTGAAGCTCGCAGGCGCCACGGCAGTCACCGGCATGCTGCCCGAAAGCATCCTGCGCGCGCAGTCGATTCCGGCGGCGACCGTCACCGGCACGATCCAGGACGTCAAGCACGTCGTGATCCTGATGCAGGAGAACCGGTCGTTCGACCACTACCTCGGCATGCTGCGCGGCGCGCGCGGCTTCGGCGATCCGCGCCCGGTCGTGATCTCGAGCGGGTATCCGGTCTGGCGCCAGCCGTGGCTGCTGTCGTATGTGTTTCCGTTCAACCCGTCGCCGCCGGCCGGCAGCGCGAACGGCGACACCTATTACGGCGACCTCGACCACAGCTGGAGCGGCACGCACAGCGCATGGAACAACGGCCGTTACGACAACTGGGCCGGCGCGAAGACCAGCGGCACGATGTACTACTTCACGCAGAACGACATCCCGTTCTATTACGCGCTGGCGAGCGCCTTCACCGTGTGCGACAGCTACCACTGCTCGATGCTCGGGCCGACCGACCCGAACCGCCTGTATCTGTGGACCGGTTGCTGCGGCAACGTGGCCGGCTACACGCCGTACACGACCAACACGATGACCGGCACCGGCTGGACCACGATGCCTGAACGGCTGAATGCGGCCGGCGTCACGTGGAAGTTCTACCAGGACAAGGGCAACGGGCTCGATGCCGCGCACGGTTACGGCGAATACAACGGCTCGAGCAAGGATCTCTGGTGGAACGGCAACTACGGCGACAACGTCATCCTCAACTTCAGGCAGTACCAGAACCTCGGCGCGACTGATCCGCTCGCGCCGGCGCTCAACGGCACGCAAATCGACCCGACGGGTGGCGGCACCGAATACGACGCCCGCCTGTTCAGCCAGTTGCAGGCCGACGTCGCGAACGACACGCTGCCGCAAGTATCGTGGATCGCCGCGCCCTACGCGTACTGCGAACATCCGTCGTGGGCCGCGAGCGGCGGCGAATGGTATGTGAGCAACGTCCTCAACGTGCTGACGTCGAATCCGAAGGTCTGGGCCAGCACGGTGCTGCTCGTGATGTACGACGAGAACGATGGCCTGTTCGATCACGTGCCGCCCGCGGTGCCATCCAGCGCATACGCGGGCACCGGCCAGTCGACGGTCTCGACCTCGGCCGAATTCGTCGGCAGCAGCGGCGCGGCGTCCGACGGTTCGGCGAGCGGCGACGTGCCGATCGGCCTCGGTCCGCGTGTACCGATGTTCGTGATCTCGCCGTGGTCGAAAGGCGGCAAGGTCAACTCGCAGGTGTTCGATCACACGTCGGTGATCCGCTTTCTCGAAGCGCGCTTCGGGCTGCAGGAAACCAACATCACGCCGTGGCGGCGCACCGTGTGCGGCGATCTCACGTCGGCATTCGACTTCACGAATCCCGACCAGACGGTGCCCGCGATCCCGAGCCCGGCCAGCAACATGGACCCGAACGGCTGGACGGTCATCATCCCGCCGGCGACCACCACCGCGGTGCCGGCACAAACGACCGGCCGCAATGCGGCGTGCCGGTTGCCGTACGAGTTCTTCGTGCAGGGCAAGGTCAACCGCTCCGGCAAGACGCTCGCGCTGACGATGACCAATACCGGCACGGCGGGCGTGCATCTGCAGGCGTGGGTCGACGGCACCGGCACGATCCCGCGGCAATACACGATCGGCGCCGGCGCGAACGCGTGCACGACCCTGTCCGATTCGCTCGCACTGGACTCGGC
The DNA here is from genome assembly GCF_053427845.1 of Burkholderia sp. AW49-1. Taxonomy (NCBI): domain Bacteria; kingdom Pseudomonadati; phylum Pseudomonadota; class Betaproteobacteria; order Burkholderiales; family Burkholderiaceae; genus Burkholderia; species Burkholderia sp. AW49-1. The sequence goes on from NZ_JBSAXF010000047.1 coordinate 8,773, forward strand.
CGGCGGCTACGACTATTCCGTCTACGGGCCGAACGGATTCCTGCAGACGTTCCGCGGCAACGTCGGCGCGTCGGGAAATACCGGTTCGTCGGCCGAAGTGAGCCTCTGCTACGACGTGCAGAACGGCAACGTGCAGATCACGCTCGACAACACCGCCGGGTCGAGCGCGACAACGTTCCAGCTCGTCGACAACGCGTACGGGATGAACACGCCGCAGTCGGTCAGCGTGCCGGCCGGCGCAACGCAGGCCGTGACGTGGTACGGCGACGCGGGCTGGTACGACGCGAGCATCCGCGACGCGAACGATCCGAACTTCCTGCGCCGCGTGGCCGGCTGCGTGCAGGCGCAAGCGGGCACGCTGCTGACCGATTCGGCGATCGGCAATACGAACGGGAAGTTCGTGGCCGCGCTGTCGTCGCAGGGCTCGTCGTACGGCACGCTGCGGTTCGACTACGTCGTGCCGCCGTGGCGCCACAGCCCGAAGAACTGGGTCGGCATCTACCCGCGCGGCGCGCAACCGACCAAGGGCGGCTACAAGTCGTGGGCGTACCTGCCGAAGAGCACGGGCTCGCTGCTGTTCTCGACGACGGCGAACAGCGCGCTTGCGTCCGGCCAGTACGATGCGTGGTTCCTCTTCGACGACGGCTACACGCCGCTGGCAGGCCCGGTCGCGATCAGCATCTGACGAGCGGCCGGCGACGCGCGTTCACGGCGCGCGTCGCCCGGCTCGGCTCACATCAGCAAGCCTTCGTGGAACGGGCCGAACGTCCGCGTCGGATGCACGATTCGGATTTCCAGAATCCACAGCCCGGCGGCCGGTGCGCCGTCGAAATCGCCGAGATTGCCGACCTTGTCGATCGCGTGCATTCTTGCGTGCCGCATCGCGTCGAGCGAAAACGCTTCGCCGACGCCTTCCCGCTGCGTCGAATTCAATATGGCGCTCCCGTGCCTGTGAATGCGGTCCGGGTCAGTCGATCGCCGTTTCGATATGCATCACTGAACATATCGCGTTCAGCACCGATGCGTGGCGTGGCTGCACACCCGTTCCAGGTCGGTGCAGCGTCGCTGCCGATATCCCGCATAATCGGGCGTTGAACCGCGCCGCAGGGGGAAGCATTGTGCGAGCGCAGCAATTCGAAACAGGAACGGGCGTGATCCGGCTCGCCGCAAGGCGGCGGCGCGCGCCCCGGGGGAATTCTTGGCAATCCCGCTGAAGACAGGACACCGACACACATGGACCGAGCCGAGCACATCAGCATCGAACAGGCGGTCGATCTGCCCGCCGACGAACTGAACGGATGCGACTTTTCGTTCGAGATCGCGTGGGAGCTGAATGCGCCGTACCAGGATCTGCTCGATTTGCGCGCGCTGCCCGTGCGGCGCAAGGACTACGGCTTCGACCCGGCCGGCTGGGCGCGCGAGGCATCCGGCGGCACCGCGCTGTTCCGCGCGAGCGCGGGCGGGCGCCTCGCGGGATTCGTCGCGATCACCGAAAGCTGGAACGGGATGGCCGAGATCGCGGAACTCGCGGTCGATCGCGGTTGCCGGCGCCAAGGGATCGGCCAGTTCCTGCTGGCGGCTGCGGAAGCGTGGGCGCGCAACCGCGGGTTCGGCTTCATGCGGCTGGAAACGCAGGCGAACAACGTCGCGGCCTGCTGCACGTATGCGCGGGCGGGCTTCGTCATCGGCGGCCACGACCGCTTCCTGTACGCCGACGGCGCGAACGACGGGGAAGTCGCCCTCTTCTGGTACAAGGATCTTCGCGACGGGCAGTCCGCGAAGAGCCGGACAGTCGATCCGGAATCGATGCGGCCGGTGGCCTGAACGACGATCAGTCGCGACCCCGCCCCGGTGTTGCTGTCGCCTTACTTCCGTGTCGCGACGATGAACAGGCGCGGAAACGGCAACAGCACGGTGCCGTCGTCGAGCAGCGGATAGCCGTCCGGACCGGCGAGCGCGTCGCGATAGCGCGCGACGAATGCGCCGCGTTCGCTTTCGTCCAGCGCCGCGAGGAACGGCCGCAGCGCGCTGCCCTTGAACCATTCGACGACCGCATCGACCCCGCCGCGCAACGGATGGTAGTAAGTCGTGCGCCAGACATCCACCCGCGAACACGACGGCGACAGCAACGCGTAGTAATACGGCGCGTCGAACCGCTCGGTGCGCGCCGCGTCCTTCAGCTTGTGTGCCCACGGTCCGGCCGCGGCAACCTCGCGCATCAGCCGGTGCGCGGGTTCGTCGAGGTTGTCGGGCATCTGCACGGCGAGATGGCCGCCCGGTGCGAGCCGGCCGACGAGCGACGGAAACAGCGTGCCGTGCGCGGGCACCCATTGCAGCACCGCATTCGACAGAATCAGATCGTAGCCGCCCGGATCGTCCCAGGTGGAGACATCCGCGAGATCGAAACGCAGCGCGGGCAGGCGCTTGCGCGCGGCCGCGATCATGTCCGGCGACGCGTCGATCCCGCGAACCGTCGCGTCGGGCGCGCGCGCGATCAGCGCTTCGGTCGAATTGCCGGGCCCGCAGCCGATGTCGATCGCGGTATGGATCGGCGTATCCGGCACGGCGGCCAGCAGATCGCGCACGGGCCGCGTGCGTTCGTCTTCGAATCGCACGTACTGGTTGGCGTATTGATCGAGTGATGTCGTCACGGTATGCCTCCTGGTCGGCGTGGACGGCGTCGGGATATCGACAGCCGTCGATGCAGCGCATTCTGCGATCTCGCGGTTCTTCAGTAAAATGAATTTAATATCGTTATTGATTCATGTTTCTGATGAAAATCGATACGCTCGGTGTCCAGGCTTTCGTCGCGATCGCCGACCGCGGCAGCTTCAGGCAGGCGGCCGACACGCTGCACGTCACGCAAACGGCGATCACGCAGCGGCTGCGCAAGCTCGAATCGTTTCTCGGCGTCGCGCTGATCGAACGCACGACACGCCGCACCACCCTCACCGAAATCGGCCGGCGGTTCCTGCCGCAGGCGCGCCGGCTGCTGAACGAGCTGTCGGATGCGCTGACCGAAATCCGCGAAACGGGCCTGAGCCAGCGCGGCGACGTGACGATCGCGTGCGTGCCGACGGTCGGCGTTCAGTATCTCCCCCGTATTCTGCGGGCGTTTTCCGGGCACCGGCCGCACGATCGCGTGAAGATCCTCGATCACGCGTCGGCGTCGGTATTGCAGGCCGTGCTGCGCCGCGAAGCGGAATTCGGGATCAGCATCGCGGGCGACCAGCACCCCGAACTCGTCAGCGTGCCGCTCATGCATGATCCGTACGTGCTCGTCTGCCGCGACGATCACCCGCTCGCGAAGCGTCGGCGGATTCGTTGGGCCGCGCTGCAGCCGCATCCGCTGATCTTCGCGGGCGAAGTGAGCGGCAATCGCGGGCTGCTGGAAGGTGCGCTGAAGACGAGCAGCGTGACGCTGCATTCGTTCTACGAAGTGCAGCGCAGTTCGACCGCGCTCGGCCTCGTCGCCGAAGGCCTCGGCGCGGCCGTGGTGCCGAAGCTCGCGATCCAGAAGAACGCTTATCCGATGATCCGCACGATCGAACTCGTCGAGCCGTCTGTGTCGCGCACGCTCGTGCTGGTCAAGCGCCGGGCCGCGCAGTTGTCGCCCGCGGCGCAGGCGCTGTACGACATGATCGTCGAGCGCGCCACGCCGGGGCGGTGACGTCAGGCAACGTCGTTCAAAGCGCCTTGACCATGAACACGCGCGCCGTCCCTTCCGGCTCGCACGGCACTTCGCCGAATGCCTCGTACCCGTGCTTCCGGTAGAAATCCGGCGCCTGGAACGTAATCGTGTACAGCACCGCGCGGGCGCATCCGCGCCGCTTCGCTTCCGCTTCGGCCTCGCGCAGCAGTCTGCTGCCAAAGCCGCCGCCGCGAAGCGATTCCGGCAGGTAAAAGAGGTCGATGAAGAAGAGACCGAGCGACGTTCGGCCGGTGAGCCCGCCCAGGACCTCGCCGGTCGAGGGATCGGTCACGTAGACGTCGAGCGCCGCCGTGTCGCTGCGGCCCGTCATCGCGTGGTTGAATTCGCCGAGCTTGCGGCTGATGAATTCGCGGGCAGCCGGTTGTTCGGTGTCGGTGAGGTGAAGGGAAACGGCGGGATGCGTGGCCATGGAATGGAGACGTGCGTGAATGTGTCGCCGAACGGCAGTGTTCTCGGCGGGCAGCGGCAGCGGCAGCGGGAGTCTGTGCCGATCATGACGAACATACAAACGACGGGCACATCCCGCACCCGCCGTTTCGTCACGCCCGGCGCCCGCTCAGGCCGCGGTGAATGCCCGAATCGACGCGATCCAAACCCGCGTCAGTTGTACCCAAGAATCGCCACCGCCGCGACATCCGGCCGATCGATCGTATTCCCGACGAGCGACGCCATCGGCTCCTGCAGCACAGCCTGATACGACGTCACATGCGCCTCCTCCGGTGCGCCGGCTTCATCCCATACCGGCTCGTCGAATGCATCGAGGCCGCTAAAAAGCCCGGGTTGCGTTTGCGTAAAAGTCATCTCCACTCCTTTTGATATGTCGCCGATGTTCTAATTTGCCTGTTTCAACGCCACCGCCTGCACGGGTGCGCCGTCATGCGCGCCCTCCGACCGTGCGAGTTGCGCGCGCGTGCGCCGCGTGATGTGAATCACCGCGAACACGACCGGCGCGATCAGCAGCCCTTCCGCCAGTTCGGGATCGACCGGCAGGTTCATCACGTGCAGCGCCTTGAACGCCGCTGTCGCGAGCGACAGCACGTAGTACGAAATGGCTGCCACCGACAATCCTTCAACCGCGTGCTGCAGATGAAGCTGATTGCGCGCGGTGCGCTCCATGCCTGCCAGCAAGCGCGTCACGTCCTTTTCCTGCGCGAGATTCACGCGCGTGCGCAACAGGTCGACCGCGCGCGCGATCCGCGCGGCGATCTGCTCGTGACGCGCCCACACGCTGCGGCAGGTTTCCATTGCCGGCGCGAAGCGCCGCTCCATGAACTCGGCGATCGTCGGCATCCCTTCGATGCGCTCCTCGCGCAATTCGTGGATGCGCGCCAGCACGAGCTTTTCATAGGCACGCGACGCGCTGAAGCGGCCGCCGGACCCCGACAGCGCCTCGACCCGCACCGCGAGATGCGTGAGCTTCACGAGCAAGGCCGCGTCGTCGCCGTCGGCGCCGCTCGCGTCCATCCGCTGCATCAACGCATGCAGCGCCGCATGGATTTCGTCCAGCTCGCGGCTCATCCGCCGCGCAACCGGCAACGCGAGCAGCGCCATCATCCGGTACGTCTCGATTTCATACAGGCGCTGCAGCAGTCGGCCGCCTTGCTCCTCGCGAAAATCCTCGTCGACGACGAGAAAGCGCATGAAGCCGTCGTCACGCACATGCCAGTCGCAAAACACCTTGCCGCCGCCCAGCACGTTGCTGCCGACGAGCGCGGGCCCGTCGATCCAGCGGCGCATGTCACCGCACACGAGCCGTGCGGCATCGCCCGACAGCAACTCCATGCGCACCGCGACGAAGCGGATGCCCGCGAGCCGCGCGAACCACGCGGCAGGAATCCCTTCGATCGCGAGATCGTCGAAATAGCCGGTGTCGCGACGCGGCGCGACGAACGTGAACGTCGAGAATTCGGTGTGGCGTTCCCACTTCAGATGCCAGCCGCACGGGGACTGCACCGCATGGTGGGTCGCGCCGTCCTGCGGCACGGCAATGCCGGTGTCGCGACACAGCGCGTGCAGCAGCGTTTCATGGATATCGGGCTGGCCGTCCGCGTAGATCGCGTAGTGCGTGAGTGACACGGCCTCGGCGAGCCGCAGGAACGGCCGGGCATGCAATTCCGCGGCCAGTGCGGCGCGCAACGGATGATCCATCATCGGTACACCACTCTTCCCTGTTCAACGCTGCGTGCCGGGCACGCCGGCGTGATGGCCGCGCCGCATCGAACGATACGGCAGGCTCGATGCCACTATGGCAGACACACAGCGACAATAAAAACGCATAATGCTGATCGTTACATTCAGTTTTCCTGATACCGATGAAGATGCTCGATCACGACGTGCTGGCCACCGTCGTCGCCGTCGCGGAAACCGGCAACATGACCCGCGCCGCCGAAGCGGTGAACCGCTCGCAATCGGCCGTGAGCATGCAGATCAAGAGCCTCGAGGACGCGATCGGCCGGCCGCTGTTCGTGCGCAAGCCGCGCAGCATCGTGCTGACGCGCGAAGGCGAGGTGCTGCTGGGATTCGCCAGACGAATGCTGGCGCTGCGCGACGAGGCGTGGGCGGCCGTGGTGCGGCCGGAAGTGACCGGCAAGGTCGTGATCGGCGTGCCGGACGACTATGCGTCGTCGCTGCTGCCGTCGGTGCTGAAGAAGTTTTCGGCGACCTATCCGAAGGTCGAGATCCAGGTGATCGGGCTGCCGAGCAGTGCGCTCGCGCCGCTCCTGAAGGACGGCACCGTCGATCTCGTGTGCGGCACGCGCATCAAGGGGCTGTCCGGCGACTTCATCCGCCACGAGCCGATGGCGTGGGCCGCGATGACGAACGGGCCGCGCGTATGGGAAGAACGGCCGCTGCCGATCGCGGTGTTCATGCCGGGCAGCGTCGCGCGCGAGAACGCGATCCGCAGCCTCGAACGCGCGAAGCTGCCGTTTCGCACGTCCTATGAAAGCCCGAGCCTGCTCGGGCTGCTCAGCATGGTCGAGGCCGGGCTCGCGGTCGCGCCGCTCGCGCGCTGCGCGATTCCCGCGCAATTGTCGATGCTCGGCCGCTCGCACGGGCTGCCCGATCTGCCGCCGCTCGAGCTGATCCTCGCGCGCAGCACGAAATCGAAGCGCCCGCCGTGCGACTTTCTCGCGGAACAACTGATGGAAGACCTCCAGCGGCAAACCGGCCAGGCCGGCGACGCCTGAACCGCGGCCGGGCGCGCGCCGCCGCCCGCGCCGTCACAAACCGCCGGGTCGTGGATGGCCCGCCGCGAGCAACGCCGCGTTGACGATGCCCGCGACCGTGTCGACGAGCGCTTCCAGCGTGTCGCCATGCACATGCCGGCCGGCCGGCGGAATGCATTCGGTACGCCGGCCGCCCCACTGCGACCCGGCCGTCACTGACAGCGTCGCACCGAACCGGTTGCCGTGCCGCCGGCCGAAGATGCCGACGTGCTGCTCGCCCAGATACGCCTGCTCCGGAAGAAACAGCCGAATGTCGACTGCAACCTGGTCGGGATCGCCGGCGCGCGCGTTCGCATCGGCCGACGGCGCGAACGTCTTCGCGATACGCAGCGTCACGTGCGAATCCCAGGCGGCCAGCGGTCCGCCCGCCGCGTCGACACGTTCCGAGTCGACCGACCACTGATGGCGATCCGGCAGCCGGATCGCCTGACGCAGCAGCACGTCCGCCGCGCGCACGGTGACCCGCAACTGCAGGGCCAGCTGCGTGCCCGACGGCAACGTCGCCTCCCGCACGCGTCCGCTTGCCGGACGCGTGGTCTGCACTTCTTCCATGAGGTGCATGGATTCCTCCCTGTCAAGGGCCGGCGCCGAGTGCGCCGCGGCGCACAAACGCTCGCCGCGACCGGCCCGCCCCCGGGCACGACAGCCGGCGAATCGGCGGCGAACCCTGCGGTACGAGCAATCAGCGTTCCCCGGCCGGACGATCCTGCGCCGCCACGCGCAGACGGCGGGCAACGGGACCGATCACGGCATCGAGCTGCTGCGCGATCAGCATGTGCAGCATGAAGTCGAGATCCTCCGACGCGATGTCGAATTCCACATGGATCACGTCGCGCACGGTACGCGCGCTGACCACATACACGCCGAGCGGGGAATGCAGCAACGCCGCGAGCCGGGCATGCGCGAGCGCGCCGGTGTCGGCCGTCAGCGTGACGGGCAACCGCAGGCGCGGGCGAGGCGGCGGAAACGGGATGACGGTAGTGCGCGCCCCGGCACGCAGTTGAAGGCCGGCGATGTCGTATTCGGGTACGGGATGGATGAAGGTCATGGCGCGGACGGAGGGCGTCCTGGTTGTTGGACACATCCCCAGCTTAGAAGGCGCCGCATAAATACCGTGCAAAAAAACGGCTTTGCAGTGCAAAAAATGGCATGCCGGAACAGCGGCGCATACCGGCCGGGTTGCGCTGCGTGCGCCCCGTCAACGCTGACAGGACAATCGCCAACGATCCGCCGATACACTGGTGCCACCGTGGCGTCCCGCATCCTCGATGCCGGACGGCGCTTTCATGGCACGCACGCTCGGCCGCTTCCGGTTGGCCCGCCTGCATCGCACACATTTCGCCCTGTTCCCGATCCGATGGAGTCCCGCTTGAAGATCTGCCGCCCCACGCTGCACGACGCCCAACCCGAGGCCGTCCCGCATTCACGCGACACGTTCCCGGCCGCGCGGCCGTCTCGCGCGCGACCGGGCCAGCCGCAATGAGCGCCGGGCCGCGCAATGCCCGGATCGACGTGCTGCGCGGCGTGTCGATCCTGCTCGTCCTGCTGCATCACTTCAACATCCCGTATTCGCTGCGCGACACGTCCGTCGCGCGCATGCTCGGCTGGGACGCGGTGCATGCGGTGGTCCGCAACGGCAACTACGGCGTGACGATGTTCTTCGTGATCTCCGGCTACCTGATCACGTCGAATGCGCGCCGCCGCTGGGGCAGCCTCGGCGCGATGGACGTGCGCGCGTTCTACGTGTCGCGCATCGCGCGCATCGTCCCGTGCCTGCTCCTGCTGCTCGCCCTCGTCAACGGGCTGGCGGCGGCCGGCGTGCCGATCTTCGCGAACCACGCGCCGCAGGGTGTCGCCGTGTCGTTCTGGCTCGTCAATCTCGCATCGCTGACGTTCTGGATGAACGTGCTGATCGGCACGTACGGATGGGTCAATTACGCGCTCGGCGTGCTCTGGTCGCTGTCGGTCGAAGAGGTGTTCTACCTGTCGTTTCCGCTGCTGTGCATCGCCCTGCGCCGCGACGCGCGGCTGTTCGCGTTCTGGCTGGCGGTCGTCGCGATCGGCCCCGTGTACCGCTTCACGCATGCGGGCGACGAAGGCGGGTTTCTGTATGCGTATTTCGCATGCTTCGACGGAATCGCGATCGGCTGCTGCACCGCGTTGCTGGCCGGACGCGCCGGCTGGCAGCGGCTCGCGACCGCGCCCGTGCAATGGCTGACCGCGATCGCGATGACCGTGCTCTATCTCGCGTGGCCGATCGCGCAGAGCCATGTGACCGGCGTATCCGCGATGGCGCTCGGCACCGCCGTGCTGCTGATCGGCGCGCATGCCCGCGGCGAGCGAGCACCGGGCCGCGCGCTCGCGCCGCTACGCTGGAGCGGCCGGCTCAGCTACGAGTTGTACCTGTTCCACCTGATCGCGCTCGGCGCGCTGCGCACGGTGTGGCCGCCCCCCACCATGCACGGCGACGGCAAGCTCGTGCTGCTCGTCGCGTATCTGGCGTTGTCGGCCGGATTGAGCGCGGCCGTCGCGCGCGGCTACGCGACGCCGCTCGAGCGCGTCATCCGGCGGGCCGCGTCGCGGCCCGCGGCGCGCGTGCCGGACGCCGCGACTTGAACCGCGACCGACGGCATCCGCAGGGTCGATGAAAGGAAGCGCGCCACGATGCGGGCATCACGCCACCTGTCCGATGGCGGCCCGGCGCATCGTGACGATGCGCGCGGGCGGAATATTTGCCCACACGATCCGGCTGGCGTCGGCAACAAATGCCGGATCGCGCAGCGGGTGACGCTCGGGCACGCGCAAATCGTAGGTGAACTGGATCATCACGCCGTCGACCGACAGCACACGCTCGCACTGCCCGACGATCGCCGTCACGTCCTCGCGCGGCAGCGTGCGCAGCGGCAGGCAGGACACGATCGCATCGACCGCCGCGTCGGGCGGCAGCAGCCGCTCGAGCTGCCGCGCGTCGCCCGACACGATGGAGATACCGGGAAAGCGGCGTCGCAGGTGCTGCACGAACGCCGGCGATCGCTCGACCACGACGAGGCGCCGTGGCGCGACGCCGCGTTCGAGCAACGCAGCGGTGATCGCGCCGGTGCCGCCGCCGAGCTCGACGACGAGCCCGTCGCCGTCCGGCACCGCATCGGCCATCTCGCGCGCCAGATGCCGCGAACTCGGGCACAACGCGCCCACCGCGGCCGGGCGGCCGACCCACTCGCGCACGAACAGTGCCGAGACACGCAATGCGTTCGGCCAGGTCATCGGCCAGCCTTGCGCGGTTGCGCCTTCAGCTTCGACGTGTCAATGACTGCCTGCAACAGGGCTACGACGACACGGGGCTCTTTCACGTGCATCCTCCTGAAGAAATCGGTTCGCCGCGCTCGCGCGGCGATCAATCGATTCTAGGAAATGCAAACTTAAGGCGACGTGAAGATTGTCCCTGATTGCGTCACCGATGCGTACCGTGCAACCGACGGCTGCCCGATCAGCGGTCGACGCGCTGCTGAAACTGCGCCGGATACCGCTCGCCGACGATCGTGATCTGCCGCAGCGCCGTCTCGATCGCCGATAATTCGTCGGTCGTCAGCACCAGCGCGGCCGCGCCCACGTTTTCGTCGAGCCGATGCAGCTTCGTCGTGCCCGGAATCGGCACGATCCACGGCTTGCGGGCCAGCAGCCACGCGAGCGCGATCTGCGCGCGCGTCACGCCCTTGTCGGCCGCGATCCTGCCGAGCAGGTCGACGAGGCCTGCGTTGGCCCTGCGGTTTTCTTCCGAGAAGCGCGGCACGATTTTGCGGAAGTCGGTCGCATCGAACGTCGTGCTCGCGTCGATCGCCCCCGTCAGGAAACCCTTGCCGAGCGGGCTGAACGCCACGAAACCGATGCCGAGCTCCTCGAGCGTCGGCAGGATGCGCTCCTCCGGCTCGCGCCACCACAGCGAATACTCGCTTTGCAGCGCCGCGACGGACTGCACCGCGTGCGCGCGGCGAATCGTCTGCTCACCGGCTTCCGACAGCCCGAAGTGCGCGACCTTGCCTTCGCCGATCAGGTCCTTGACGGTGCCGGCGACATCCTCGATCGGCACGTTCGGATCGACGCGATGCTGATACAACAGATCGATGCGGTCGACCTTCAGCCGCTTGAGCGCTGCGTCGGCCACCGCGCGAATGGTCGACGGCCGGCTGTCGACGCCCTTCATCGGCTCGCCGTTCTCGAAACCGAACTTGGTGGCGATCACGACCTGATCGCGAAACGGCGCCACCGCCTCGCCCACCAGTTCTTCGTTGACGAACGGACCGTACGCTTCGGCCGTATCGAAGAAGGTCACGCCGCGTTCGAACGCCGTGCGAATCAGCTCGACGGCGCTCGCCTTGTCGGTAGCCGGGCCGTAGGCGTAGCTCAATCCCATGCAGCCGAGCCCGATTGCCGAGACTTCGAGGCCGCTCTTGCCAAGCATGCGCTTTTGCATGAATTTCTCCTGCTGAAAGGTAAAGACGATCGACGGGATGCCGAGGAAGCGAGTGTAGGTTGATGGATACGCCTCAACAATCGGCGTACCATTTCATGCGTTATTGAGGAAATTTCATCAATGCTGCGCACCGGCCTCGGCGAACTCACGACCTTCATCACGATCGCGGAACAGCGCAGCTTCAGCGGTGCGGCCCGCATCCTCGGCGTGTCGCCGTCGGCGCTGAGCCATGCGATCCGTCATCTCGAAGCGCGGCTCGGCGTGCGCCTGTTCAACCGCACCACCCGCTCGGTTGCGCTGACCGAGGCCGGCGAACAGTTGCTGCTGCGCGTGCGGCCCGCCGTCGCCGATCTCGAGGACGCGATGAACGACGCCGCGACCGCCCGCAACCGGCCGTCCGGCCAGATCCGGATCAGTGCGTCGGAATCCGCGTCGCGCCCGCTGATCCGGCACGTGCTGCCCGGCTTCGCCGCGCGCTATCCGGACATTCATGTGGAGTTCGTCGTCGATTCGCGGATGATCGACATCGTCGAACACGGCTTCGACGCGGGCATCCGCGTGCGCGAGGACGTGCCGCGCGACATGATCGCCGTGCGGTTCGGCGACGCGGTCCGCTTCGTCGCGGTGGCATCGCCCGACTACCTGGCGCGACACCCGGCGCCGGACACGCCGCAGGACCTCACGCGCCACCGGTGCATCCGGTTCCGCTTCGAAAGCGGCGCGCTCTATCGATGGGACCTGATGCGCGACGGCAAGCGCGTAAGCGTCGACGTCGACGGGCCGATGACGCTCGGCAACCTGGGCTTGATGGTCGACGCGGCGCTCGCCGGCATCGGCATCGCGTGGGTCACGCACGCGCGCATCGCCGAGCATCTGGCCGACGGCCGGCTCGTGCGCGTGTTGCCCGAATGGGGGCAGACGTTCGACAGCCTGTGCCTCTACTATCCGGCGAACCGGCATCCGCCGGCGGCATTGCGGTTGTTCGTAGAGGCGGTGCGTGAATGGACGGACGCAGCGGGCAACGCGTCGGACAACTGATGGTTCGCCCCGCCCGGCCGCCTCACCGCAGGTTGGTCCGCGCGAGCTCGACGATCTCGTCGCCGCGCCCGCTCAGGATCGCGCGCAGCATGAACAGGCTGAAGCCCTTCGCATGCGCGATCTCGATCTTCGGCGGCATCGCGAGTTCGTACTTCGACGTGACGACGTCGACGACCGCCGGCCCGTCGTGCGCGAACGCGGTGCGCAGCGCGTGCTCGACGTTCTCCGAATGCTCGACGCGCACGCTGAAGATCCCCGCGCCATTCGCGATCGCCGCGAAGTCGGTCGGACTCAGGTCGACGTTCGTGTCGAGATAGCCGGCCGCCTTCAGCTCCATCGACACGAAGCCGAGCAGGCTGTTGTTGTAGACGACGATCTTGATCGGCAGGTTGAGCTGGCGCGCGGTCAGCAGATCGCCGAGCAGCATCGACAGCCCGCCGTCGCCAGAAAGCGACACGACCTGCCGCCCCGGATGCGCGCCCTGCGCGCCGAGCGCCTGCGGCATCGCGTTCGCCATCGAGCCGTGGTTGAACGAGCCGTGCAGTTGGCGCTTGCCGTTCATCGTCAGGTAGCGCGCGGCCCACAGCGTCGGCGTGCCGACGTCGGCCGTGAAAATCGCGTCGTCGGCCGCGACGTCGTCGACGATCTTCGTCAGGTATTGCGGATGAATCGCGCGGCCAGGCGGCTCGGCCACGGCGAGATCGTCGAGCCCCTTGCGCGCGGCCGCGTAGTGCTTCAGCGCATTCTCGAGGAAGCGCCGCTGCGTCTTGCGCGTGAGGCGCGGCAGCAGCGCCGCGATCGTTTCCTTCACGGTGCCGACGAGCCCGAGCGCGAGCGGCGCGCGATGGCCGAGCCGCGAGCCCTTCCAGTCGATCTGCACGATCTTCGCATGCGTCGGATAGAACGGCCGGTACGGGAAGTCCGTGCCGAGCATCAGCAGCGTGTCGCACGACTCCATCGCGTGATAGCCCGAACTGAAGCCGATCAACCCCGTCATCCCCACGTCGAACGGGTTGTCCCATTCGACGAACTGCTTGCCGCGCAGCGCATGCACGACCGGCGCGCCGAGCGTGTCGGCCAGCGCGACCACCTCGTCGTGCGCGCCCTGCGTGCCGCTGCCGCACAGCAGCGTGACCGCGTCCGACGCATCGAGCAGCGCCGCGAGCCGGTCGAGATCGGTGTCGGCCGGCAGGATCGACGGCGGCGCCGAGTCGCTCCACGCCGGCGGCTCGTCCGGGCCGTCGCCGAGCGCGATGTCGCCCGGCAGCACGATCACCGCGACGCCGCGCTCCTCGATCGCGGTGCGCATCGCGCGCGCGAGCACGCGCGGGAACTGCGATGCGTTGGTCACGAGTTCCGCGAAATGACTGCACTCGCGGAACAGTTCCTGCGGATGGGTTTCCTGGAAGTAGCCGAGGCCGATCTCGGTCGATGGAATGTGCGCGGCGATCGCGAGCACCGGCTGGTGATTGCGGTGGCAGTCGTAGAGGCCGTTGATCAGGTGCAGGTTGCCGGGGCCGCAGCTGCCCGCGCAGACCGCGAGCCGTCCGGTCGACGCGGCATCCGCGCCGGCCGCGAACGCCGCGCTCTCCTCGTGCCGCGTATGCATCCAGCGGATCGAGCCGATCTGGCTCAGGCTGAACGACAGCCCGTTCAGGCTGTCGCCCGTCACACCCCAGATGCGCTCGATGCCCGCTGCCGCCAGCGTCTTCGCCAGGTATTCCGCCATCGTCTGTCTAGCCATCATGCCCCTCGCTCGTTGATCGGTCGTTACACGATTGATCCGGCCACGGCAACCGCCGTCGCCGCTGACGGGACGAGCATACGCGATCGTGCCGCGCGGCGTCGTGACGACGCAGGCTCCGCGCGCGGGGCCGTGGCGAGGTGCACGGCTCTTCGGTTGACGCATGCCGTCAACGCAGCGCGCGCGGTCGACCACATCGCGATGCGCTACACCGGCAGCGCATGCGTCGACAGAATTTCCTTGAGCACCATGAACGAGCGCACCTGCCGCACACCGGGGAGGTACAGCAGTTGTTCCGCGTGCAAGCGGTTGAAGCTCTCGTTGTCGCGCGTGCGGACCAGCATGAAGTAGTCGAATTCGCCGGTCACCACGTGACATTCGACACACCCCGACACCTTCTGCGCGGCCTTCTCGAACTCGGCGAATGCCTCCGGCGTCGAACGATCGAGCACGAAGCCGATCACGACCAGCATCCCGGCACCCAGCGGTTTCGGCTCGAGCAGCGCGACGATGCCGCGAATCAGCCCCATCTCCTTCAACCGTTCGACGCGCCGCAGGCACGCCGGCGCGCTCAGCTTCACCTTTGCGGCAAGGCTCACGTTCGAGATCGACGCGTCCGCCTGCAACTGCCGCAGGATCGCGCGGTCGATGCGGTCGAGCACCCACGCCGTATCGACCGGCAATGCACTTCCGCGGTCTAATTTCATTGCGCCTCCTGTACTTTTGGCGAATCAAAATTAAGTATCTGATCCATATCCCATCGGTAACGTAGGTCTTCCGTATTTATTTCGCAAGCTCATTTCGCGTGGTCCTGCCTATCATTTTTCCATCGGGACACGGCGTGCCGGCCGCACCCGACCGATTCGAATTCCCGCCGACCGCCTTTCGGAGCTTGCCGATGAACCTGCAACGTTTCCCTCGTTATCCGCTCACGTTCGGCCCGACGCCGATCCAGCCGCTCAAGCGCCTCAGCGCGCACCTCGGCGGCAAGGTCGAGCTGTATGCGAAGCGCGAGGACTGCAACAGCGGCCTCGCTTTCGGCGGCAACAAGACGCGCAAGCTCGAATACCTCGTCCCCGACGCGCTCGCGCAAGGCGCCGACACGCTCGTGTCGATCGGCGGCGTGCAGTCGAACCAGACCCGCCAGGTCGCGGCCGTCGCCGCGCATCTCGGGATGAAGTGCGTGCTCGTGCAGGAGCACTGGGTCAACTACGAGGATCCGGTGTACGACCGCGTCGGCAACATCCAGCTGTCACGGATGATGGGCGCCGACGTGCGGCTCGTCGCCGACGGCTTCGACATCGGCATTCGCCGCAGTTGGGAAGAAGCGATGGAAAGCGTGCGGCAGGCGGGCGGCAAGCCGTATCCGATTCCTGCCGGGTGTTCCGAGCATCCGCTCGGCGGGCTCGGGTTCGTCGGCTTCGCGGAAGAAGTGCGCGAGCAGGAAGCGCAACTCGGCTTCAAGTTCGATTACGTCGTGGTCTGCTCGGTCACGGGCAGCACGCAGGCGGGGATGGTCGTCGGCTTCGCGGCCGACGGACGCGCGGACCGCGTGATCGGCATCGACGCGTCGGCAACGCCCGAACGCACGCATGAGCAGATCACGCGCATCGCCCGGCACACGGCCGAACTGGTCGGGCTGGGGCGCGATATCGAAGAGCAGGACGTGGTGCTCGACACGCGCTATGCCGGGCCGGAATACGGACTGCCGAACGATGGCACGCTGGAGGCGATTCGTCTGTGTGCGCGGCTGGAAGGCGTGCTGACGGATCCCGTCTATGAAGGAAAATCGATGCACGGGATGATCGACAAGGTGCGGCGCGGGGAATTCGAGCCGGGGTCGAAGGTGCTGTATGCACACCTTGGCGGGGTGCCGGCGTTGAGCGCGTATAGCGGGATTTTTCGGGAAGGTTGAGCTCACCGTGTGACAGAGACCGGCGAGGCATGCGTGAAGTGGACGCCGCCTCAGCCGGTGTGGCGCCTCCTGCCGATTTCAAATGGACGGCCCCTTCGAGCCGGCCGGGCCGGAGCGCTCATGCGAGCGCCGCGCAGTCGGGCACGCTCGCCGCGAGCGTCACCGCGCCCTGGATGCACCGGCTCAGTTCTGCGTGAGCGGATTCAGCGTGGTGCAGAGGAAACCCGTGCAGTTTCCGGCCTTGAAATAGAAGGGCGCCTGTTGCATCGCCGCCGTGGGCGATACGCGGAACGCCAGATCGCCCAGATACGCATTGCCCTGCGCACCAAAGTCGTTCGCCTGCTGCACGAAACTCGCGCCGCTCGACTGAGTCGCGGCCGACTGGTACGTGAAGGTCGACGACTGCGTCTGGTCCTTCACGTAGATCCAGGACATCGTGCTGCCGAACGCTTGCCCTCCCTTCGCGCGATACCCCTTCGTGCCTTCGCTGTTGGCCTGCGCGATGAAATCGTTGATGTTCGTCGCCGGGGCCAGTGCATCGTACGTGTAGGTCGCGTTCGAAGCATTGTTCTTCATGTACACGTTCGCCTGCACCGATCCCACGCTCATCGGGCTCAGGAACCAGTAGCCCGACTGTCCCTGCGCGTTCGCCTGCGTGAGGAACGCGCTCGGGTCGGCCGGCAGGCCCGTGGTCGCGTACGTGTACGTCGCCGGCGAGCCGCCGTCCTTGCGATACAGATAACCGTAACCGTACGATCCTTCGTAGCGATAGCCGCTCGCGCCTTGCCCGTTGGCCTGGCTGAGGAAGCTCGGCCAGTCGGCCGGCGGAGATTGCAGTTGATACGTGTAAGTCTGCGCCGTGCCGTCGTTCACGAAGATCGAGCGTGTCCCGCCACCGTTGGCCGCATCGTAGTAATAGTCGCCCAGATAGCGAAAGCCCTTCGCGCCCTCGCTGTTGAGGAGCGTCAGGAAGCCCGGGCCATCGGCCGCGGGAACCTGCGCATCGTAGCGCAACGTCAGCGTGCTGCCGCCCGCACCACCGGTTCCGCTGCCGTCGCCACCGCCGGTGCCGCCATTGTTGCTCTTCCCCGATCCGCCGCTGGATACGGCAGACGAGGAATTGTCATCGCCGCCGCAAGCGGTCAGCGCCAGACACGTCAGTGCGATCAATGCGGCGGCTTTCATCGAAATCACCTCAAACCGAAACGGACGAACGAGACCGTACCTGCGGACGACGTCCTGCACGCTGACGGCCCTGAATCGAAAACCGGCCGGCAGCATGCAGCGCCGGCCCGGGACG
>NZ_JBSAXF010000048.1:0-24993 GCF_053427845.1 Burkholderia sp. AW49-1
CTCGTCCTGAATGGCAGTCCAGAGTTCCGGATCGACGTTGGCGACGGTGCTGGTAGTGCGATTGAACATGATGATTGATCAAAAGAAAGTGATGGATTGACCCTGGCATGCCGGACTTGCCCGGACCGCGAAGCCGAGCGCCGGACCGGCGCTCGATGACGTCATCGACCATGCCGCCCCGCGATGCCCGCTGAACGGTGATTCGGCATTGCCATTCCAGCAGACGCAAATCGGTTCAGATAGAAGGATTACGACAATCCGCTAGGACGCATCGCGCGGCGAACGGGCAAAAAAAATCGAAGGTCCGCATCGCTGCGGAACCTTCGACGGAACCTGCCGCTCCTGGAGAACGCGTGCCTGCCCTTCGGCCTCCTGCGAATATCGGGGCCTAAACGGCGGAAAAACAGTTGTCGACGAACAGGTGCGTGCCGTTGACGAAGCTCGATTCGTCCGACGCCAGGAACAGCGCGGCCGCGGCCACTTCCGATGGCTCGCACAGCCGGCCTTGCTGCACCGCGATGGCCGCTTCGGTCGCGTCCACGCCCATCGCCTGCAGATCCTTCAACTCGCGCATCCCGTGCGGCGTGCGGATGAAGCCGGGCGCCAGCGCGTTGCAGCGGATGCCGCGGTCGCGGTACTCGACGGCGATCGCCCGCGCGAACATGTGGCACGCACCCTTGGTCGCGTCATACAGCACCTCACCGGGCGTCGCGCAGACAGCCGAGATCGACGACGTGCAGACGATGCTGCCGCGGCCCTTTTCCAGCATCTGCGGAAGGACCGCCTTCGTCATCAGGAACATGCTCTTCACGTTCACGCCCATCAGCC
The DNA here is from genome assembly GCF_053427845.1 of Burkholderia sp. AW49-1. NCBI lineage: Bacteria > Pseudomonadati > Pseudomonadota > Betaproteobacteria > Burkholderiales > Burkholderiaceae > Burkholderia > Burkholderia sp. AW49-1. Next base: position 829 of record NZ_JBSAXF010000048.1, read on the forward strand.
AGTCCCATTCCGACTCCTCGATGTTGAGGAACGGTTTGACGATCAACGTGCCCGCGTGATTGAACAGGATGTCCGCATTGCCATACTGCCGGCGCGCGGCGTCGACCGCTGCCTGCACGTCCGACTGCCTCGACACGTCGGCGCCGAGGCCGATCGCCTGCAAGCCGGCATCGCGCAGCCGCGACGCAAGCGTTTCGGCCGCGTCGCCGTCGCGGTCGACGATCGCCACCTTCGCGCCCTGCGCGGCGAACAGTTCGGACGCGGCGCCGCCGCATCCGCCCGCGCCGCCGCTCACGATGGCGACCTTGCCGGCCAGTCGCCCGTCAATCTTGGCATTCATTCGTCGTTCTCCAGTCTGGTTCGTTCGGACCGCTCAGCTGAACAGCGTCCGAAGATGATCGTTGAGGAAACGGCCCTCCGGGTCCGCGCTGCGGCGCAGTTCGCGGAACGCTTCGGCTTTCGGGAACCGGCGATCCACGTCATCGCGGTTCGTGAAGTGCAACTTGCCCCAGTGCGGACGCGACCCGTAATCGCGCAGGATGTCGTCGACGTCCTTCAGGAACGGCCAATAGTCGACGCCGTTCGGCCCGCCCGAGCACGAGATGGTTACGCTGTCCTGATTGTTGAACGGGCTTATCCACGCCGGATCGCCCTTCGTGAAGCGGTATTCGACCGGGAAGATGCAGTCGCGATGCTTCGTGAGGATCAGGTCGCGCACGCGGCGCAGCGCTTCCTTGCCGTGTTCGGCAGGCACTGCGTATTCGAGTTCGTGGAAGTTCGCGACGTAGTGAATCGCATAGACCTCGGCGCTGTACGCGATCTTCTCGTGCTCGCCTTCGAAGAACGTGCGTTCGTCGGTGATGTCCATCACCTTGATTTCGCACACGTCGTAGTCCTTCCTCGAGTTCGACACCTTCGCGGTATCGGGCAGGCAGTACAGGTGGCGGCTTTCGGACGTCGGGCACCAGAAGAAACCGAAATGCCGGTGCGTGGCCGCAAGCTCGTCGTACTTTTCCATCAGCGCCTCGAAGTCCTCGCGCCACACGCGGTCGTGCAGCCAGAACGCGTCGGTCACCTGCAGCGTCAGCTCCGACACCACGCCGAACAGGCCGAGGTTCACCTGCGTCGCATGCAGCAGGTCGAGGTCCTGCCTGTCGCTCACTTCCATGATCGAGCCGTTGGGGCGAACGATCCGCATCCCGACGACCTGCGACGACAGGTTGCTCAGCGTCGTCCCCGTGCCGTGCGTGCCCGTTGCGAGCGCACCGGCAATGGCCTGCGAATCGATGTCGCCCTGGTTGACGAGCGAGAAACCGATGTCCTTCAGATGACGCGTCACCGCGTTGATCCGCGTGCCGGCCTTCACCGTGACGCGCTTTCGTTGCTCGTCGACCGCGACGATGCCCTGGTAATCCTTCAGCGACAGCAGCAGGCCGCTCGTCGCGACGACCGGCGTGAACGAATGCCCCGATCCCGAGCATCGGACGTTCTTGCCCTGGCTCGTCGCGGCATGCACCAGCTCGGCGATCTCCGCCTCGCTGGTCGGCGACGCCATGTGCGCGGCAACGCACGACTGATTGCCCACCCAGTTCCGCCAGAATCCGCCACGTGGAAGCTCCATCGACGTCTCTCCAGAAGTGTGCTGCCGGGACCACGCCGGCAGCCGTGTTCGGTTCGTCCGGCAACGAAGCGGGAGGCTCCAGGTGCCGGCGCGATGCGATACGTTGTGTTCCGTTCGTGCCAAAGGTATTGCGCCGGCCGGCTTTTCACTATCGGATTTCGGCAAGCGAGGGTTTCTTCGGGGAATCGGGCCATCGGGGTTTTTGACCGGCCTGAGCAGCGGCTACAATGCATCGATCCGGCCCGCCCCTTCCCGACTCCGATGACGCCGTCCGCCGATCCGAGCGATTTTTCTGGCGCCCCACCGTTCGCACGAACGGTGGCGTTTTGCGCGTTCACCGACGTGGAGGAACAGGCGCGGATCTTCGACGGCTGGGATCTCAATTACACGCAGATCTCGGGCGGGCTGTTTCATGGCTCGTCGTCCATCGTGTCGCTCGGCGGCATCCGGCTTCTGGTCGAGGACCTCGACAAGGTGATCCTGCAGCAGGGCGCGGTGCCGTCCGACCGCATCGCGGTGGCCGTGCCGCTGGAGCTCGAAGGCCATGCGCGCATGTGCGGCGAGAAGAGCGGGCGCGACAGCCTGCACGTGTTCTCGAGCCAGCCCGTGTTCGAGTTCTATTCGCCCGACCGGCACGTGCTCGTGAATGTCGAGATCGAGCCCGACAAGCTGTCGACGGAGGCGATGCGAACGCTCGCCGCGTCGCTGCGCGCGCGCACCTTCGCGCCGCTGATCCCGATGACGACCCAGGTCGCGGACCGCTTGCGCGACCTGCTGCGCCACACGATGGCCGCGGCCGCGAAAAGCACGCCGATCGACGACGTGACGACGCAGGAACGGATCGAGCTGCTCGAGCGGACCGTGCTGTATGCCATTTCCGAAGCAATGACGACGCCCGCGCCGGACGCGGACGCCCTCGCGACGCGGCCGACGAAGTACTGGTCGCTCGTGAACGCGGTACAGGAGCGGCTGCAGGATGCGTCGACGTGCCCACTGTCGATCGCCGAACTGTGCGTGCAGCTCGGCATCAGCCGGCGTACCGCGCAATACGCATTCAACGACACGCTCAACCTGAATCCGATCGCATACCTGCGCGCCGTCCGGCTGAATCACGTTCGCCGCGAGTTGCGGCTCGGCGGATCCGTGACGTCGGCCGCGACGAAGTGGGGCTTCTGGCACCTGAGCAGCTTTGCGCAGGACTACCGCGCGATGTTCGGCGAGTTGCCGTCGGCGACGGCGCGGCGTTACGCGCAACGGGAAACCGCACACCGATCACGTGATGCGTGACGCGGCGTGCCGTTGCCTGCGCATGAACTGAGCTTCCATGAAGAATGCCGCGGCCGAACGTGCGCCGCGGCGGGTTGAAAGCAGGCCTCAGGCGCGGGGGGCGGCCGGCACCGGCCACCACCCCGCGCACGACCTCGCTACACCGTCACTCCTGCTGATCCTGCTCCGCCTGCACCTGCCGCTGCTGGATGAACTGCCGCACATCGCTCATCGTCACGCGACCGGTGTGTTTCGCGTCGATCTCGTCGAAGTGCTTCGCGACGAAGCCCAGCCCGCTGCTCTGCGCCTGCGCTTTCGTCACCGCCGCGCCGTTGCTCAGCACCGTGTTGCCGCCGAGCCGTGCGTCGACACGCTTCTGCGCCTGCTGTTGCAGCGTCGCGCCGGTCGACGGCAATACCGGCGCCACGCGGGTCGAAGGAAAGAACGGACCGTCGACGCCGTGCCCGCCGCGCGGCAGCTTCACCGGCGCCACCGCCTGCGGCGGCAGTGCGTGGGCGCTGCTCATCACGGCGCCGAGGACGATCAACGGAGACATACGCCGCATCAAGTTGATTAGGGACATGATCACTCGCATTCAATGGATGAATTGAGGGTTCCTTTTCGCAAGGAGTCCGTCGTTTACGGTGCGGCCGCCAGCGTCGTCGCGGCCGTCGCGCCCGGCACGCTGCCGGTCGGCGTGCCGGCCGGGTTCTCGTCCGGCCACGGCGGCGGCAGTGTGCGCAGCGTCAGCGCGGTCGGAATCCGCCTGCCCTGATAGAAGATCGCCAAGTCGCGCTTCATCTGCGGACGGGCCACGTCATCCAGATACGTCATGTGCCCGCCCTGGAAGAAATTCACCTGCAGCTTCGGGTTCAGGCCCTTCACCGTCTGCAGCCGCGCGAGCTGCTTCTCGGTGTTGAAGAACGGCGTCGCCAGGTCGTGGAGGCCGTTCTCCGCGAGCACCCGGAGCTTCGGATTGAGCTGAAGCGCGCCGAGCAGATCGGGGATCGAGTCGGGCATCGGCTGGCCGTCATGCGAGAAGTCCCACACCTGGATGATGTTGTCGTTCAGCGGCAGGTAGGTCGCGTTCGGCGCGGTGTAGCCGAGGTAGTCGGGCATCTGCGTCGCGAGCGCGTTCGTGAACGGCTGCGAGATCAGGATGTCCGACGGATCGCCGTCCGTTTGCAGCCGCGGATCCGAATTCGGCAACGACACGCGTCCGTCGTAGCGCCCGATCGTCGTGCCGGGCAGCAGGCTCGTGCCGAACGGATTCGCGTTGAAGTAGCCGCGCAGCGCCTGCTGCGTGAGGCTCGACGGCAGCGACCACAGCTTCAGCGTCGCATCGCTCGGGAACACCGGCGTGCCGAGCGCATCCGGAATGCCGAGCTGGCTCAGCACCCACGACTGCGAGTACTGCTGCAACTGGTTGTAGATCAGCGTCGTGAACAACTCGGTCTGCAGTGCATACAGATACGGGTTGACCGGCGCCGGCGACACCTGGTTGAAGTACGCCGCGACCGCCGCATAGCCTGGCAGATAGCCGGCCACGGTATCGGTCTCCAGCAGCAGCCCTTCGGTCGACTGCGTGATCGCCACCGCTTCCACCGCATCGGCGAAGTAGTTCAGGATCGACGATTGCAGCACGATCCCCGTCAGGTGCACGCCGGCCGATTCGAGCGCCAGCGCGAGCATGTCGGTACGCGGCGTGCCGTACGATTCGCCGTACAGGTAGATCGGCGACGTGCCGCGGCCGTTGACGTTCAGGTAGCGCTGGATGAAGTCGCGCATGATGTTGACGTCCGCGTCGGAACCCCAGTACTTCTGATTGGTGTTCGGCAGCACGGCTTCCGACAGCCCGGTTCCCGGCGGGTCGATGAACACGAGGTCGGTCGTGTCGATCAGGCTGTCCGCGTTGTCGACGAGCGGATAGTTCGGCCAGTTGTTGCCGAACAGCGGATCGGGCGTGGCGACGCGCGTCGGCGCGAAGGAGCCGAGGCGCAGCCAGATCGACGACGAGCCCGGCCCGCCGTTGTAGACGAACGTGACGGGGCGCGGCTTGCCGTTCGTGCTCGGCGCGGTGTACGCGACGTACGACATCGACGCTTCCGCGTTGCCGTTCGCGTCCTGCGCGGTCAGGTGGCCCGTGGTCGTCGTGTAACTGACCGTCGTGCCGCCGGATTTCCACTGGTAATGCATCACCGCCGCCTTCTCCGAGACCTGCGCGGCCGCGAGGCCGTCGGTCGCGTTCATCGAATACGCGACGGGGTCGACGTAAGGCTGGTTTGCCGCCGGCGCCTGGCTGCCGGCCGCCGCTTGCGCGCTGGCCTGCTGGCTGGCGGTGGCCTGCGCGAGGCTCGACGCGCCGACCGACGACGAATCGTCGCCGCCGCAGCCCGCGAGCGCGAGCGTCACGATGGTCAATGCGCCTAGCCCGGCCAGCCGGCCGCGACGCTCGCGACGGCTGCCGGTACTGCTCCTGTCTGGTTTCATCTCTGTCCTTGTGTTGGGTCGGATACCGCTTCACACGGGCCGCCATCGCCGGCGAAAAACGCGCAGGCACACCCGCCACTCGCGTTGCACGGTCGGCAGACGGCGGTTGGGGATTGGACTTCTTCGAGAGACTGAACTTGATACAGACACAGCAAACTGCAGGCGGAGAATGATGCGGGAACGCCGCCCCCCTCGCAGTTTCGACGACTTTCGTATTACCAAAATTTACGACATGACAAAAATAGGCGGTGCTGCGCCGCGTTGTCAAAGATCATTCCGATATTAAAAAATCTCTCATGATGCGAATGGCAGCCAGTGTCTGGAGTTTGAAAGAAAATACGATTGTTCGCGTCCGGTTCGTTATACGAGTCGTTCTTACTGGAATGTGGCGGCGGCTTCGCATGTCGCATAACCCTTTCCGGGCTTCGACATTGCGTGTGGACTCCCTTTAAATCGGCGAGGGTTTTCTTTCATTTTAATTATCCAGAATCGATTAGTTCGACTCGCCGAATAAAACCAGCATCGTCCACAAAAATACCGATTTCGGTTATTCCCAGGATACGCAGCAGAATTATTTACCCGATATCGGAATGGAACCGCGGCATGCGGCAGACGGCATCGATGCGTAATGCGCGATTGAGGAGGGAGAGACAGGCAGCGCGAGCGGCAACACCACCGCCCGCGCAACGTCGTTCAGATACTCGATTCAGCGATCAGCGCCCGCCGCCCGGCAACGCGATATCGATCAGCACCGGATCGTGGTCCGACGAACGATACGCATCCGGCGCGTAGAAGGTTTTCTGCTGCTCGGCCGACTTGTACGCGAGCGTGTACTGCAGCGCGAGGGGCTCGTCCGCGTTGATGTGCCATTCGTGCACGGCTTTCACGTGCGACGCGAGCGGCAGCGACGCGAGCGCGTGATCGAGGTAGCCGGCTTCGCCGTTGTACACGTAGCTGTACGCGTTGGCGCCGATCCAGCGCGACACGAGGTTGCGGTAGCCGCGCGATTCGAGCAGGCGGATCGGGTCTTCATGCGTGTAGCTGTTGAAGTCGCCGATCAGCAGCGTGCCCTGCCCCGCGATGCCCGTCGGCGTGCCGGCGAGCCAGTCGGCCAGCTTCGCGGCCGCGCGCGCGCGCGTCGGATTCCAGCAACCCTGGCCGTCGCCCTGGTCGAGGTCGTCGTTCGTGGCGCCCGGGCAGTTCTTCGACTTCAGGTGGTTGACCGCGATCGTCAGCGCCTGCTTGCCGCCGATCCGGCGGAACGACTGCGCGAGCGGCTGGCGGTTCTTGTCGTCGATCGCGAGCGTCGACGCGCGGCCGACGGGTTCGACCGCGCGGCTGTCGTAGATCATCGCGACCGCGATCGCGTCGCCGCCGAGGCGCGACGTGCCCGGATCGACGACGCGCCAGTGGCTGCCGAGCTTCGCCGCGAGCTGGCGCACCGCGCTCAGTTCGCCGTAGCCGTTGTTCTGGATCTCCATCAGGCCGATCACGTCGGCGTCGAGCGCCTTCAGCGCGCTGACAATCTTCGCTTCCTGGCGCTGGAATTCCTGATAGGTCTTCGCGCCGCGGTTGTTCGGATCATCGAAGCCGCCGCCGAGACCGTTGCCGTTGAAGTAGTTGAGAACGTTGAACGATGCGACGCGCAGGTTCGATTTCGGATCGCGCGCCGGGGCGTTGGTGCGCGGGTTCGAACGCGTGTCGAACGTCGGCGCGGCCGCGCCGGGCAGCGGCTGCACGCGCCATGCGCCGTAGCGCACCTCGAGCACGCCTTCGACGTCGCGCACGGTGTACCCCGAGCGCAGCGTGTTCGCGGCCGACAGTTCCGGCGCCGGATACGGCACGGTCGCCGGGTTCTGCTTGTTCGAGCCGTCGTCGAGGATCAGCCGGTTGCGTGCGTTCGCATCGATCTGCGTCTGCGCCTGCGACGGCGGCACCACGCTCGTCGGCGTGCGCAGGCGGCCGTTGCTCAGCATCACGCTGCCGTAGCGGCCGAGTTCGTAGTTGTCGGTGACGGTGAGCGTCTGCGGCAGGCGCACGCGCATCCCTTCATATGCGGCGAATGCGCTCGGGTTGTCGACCGGCAGCGTGAGCGTGGCCGGCGTGACCGTCTGGCCGGTCGCGCACACCGCGATCGCGCCCGATAGCGTGAGCTGCGTCTGCCCGTATTTTTCCTCGACCTTGCCGGTCACGTGCACGAGATCGCCGGCCTTCGCGCGCACTTTCGGCGCATAGACGAACAGGCCTTCGGAGACGCCCGGCTGGTTGCGGCGCTGCGCGTCGGCCTGCTGGACGAAGAAGCCGCCGAAGCCGTCCGTGCCGCCGAAGTCGGCGGTGACGACCGCTTCGACCGACACGTTCTGGCCGGCGAGCGGCGACGGCGCGCCCGGCCCCTGGATGTCGGCGATCGGCGTCGTGCTGCCGCCGCAGTTCGGACTGACGGGAGCGGCGGTGGCGGCTAAGACGGGCGCGGCAAGCGTGGGCAGCAGCAATAGCGGGGCAAACAGGCGGATTGTCGAGCGCATGACGGGGAATCCCGGTTGTGAGGGTGGCGAAAGCTTAGCGGCGCTCGGTGACAGTTTTTAGTAACCAAAAGACAGATAGATGTAATCATCCGGCTTCGCTACCCCGGTCGGAAAGCGGGAAATCGTCTGGTCGGAACCACCGCTGTTCCGACGATTTCCCGATACCGGCTTCGCCTGCCGACCGTGGCGCTAAACCGTCCCCGGCAACGCGCTCGACACGAGCACGGCGGCCACCATCAGCACGCCGGCCAGCACGACCGCCTCGATCCGCAGCACCGCGCCGAACCGTCGCAACAGGCCGGCCGGCGTCGCGGCTGCCGGATCCTTCAGTGCGGCCAGCAGCTTCGGCATCTCGAAGAACCGGTTGTGTCCGCCGAGCGCCGCCGCGACCAGCACGAGCGCGAGCTTGAACAGCAGGATCTGCCCGTACGTCGACCCGAGCAGGTTCGCGGGCGTATCGACACCGCGCCAGCCGTTGTAAGCGCCGGTCGCGAACAGCACGATCAACGCATACGTCGACGCATCGGACAGCGACTGCACGAACGAGACGCCGGTCGTGCGTTCGCTCGCGGGCATGCCGGCAAGACGCGGCATCACGCCGAACGCCGTCACGAACACGAGCCCGACCCACGCGCTGATCGCCAGCAGATGCAGCCAGTCGACCCACACCGGCACGCTGAACAGGCCCGCGTCGACCGGATGCCCGCCGTTGCTGCGCGCGAGTGCGATGCCCGCGAGCGCGGCCCACATCGCGAACGGAAAGCGCGTATCATTCGCACGCCGGAGCAACGACAGCAGCACGACGACCGCCGTGAACACCGCGCCGGCCAGCCACGCGTGGCCGAAGCCGGTGCCGGCGAGCATCGCGCGGACGGCCGGCCCGGCGTCCAGCATCGACACGTCGCTCATCAGCGCGCAGTGCGCCCAGAACGCGGTGACGCTCGCGAGCAGCGACACGCTGGACGCGATGCGCAGCGTCGCGACGAGACGCCGCGCGATGCCGCGCTGCCACGCCGACTCGCCGCGCGCAAGCCAGTGGCTGCCGAGCAACGCGCCGACGATGACGGCGAACCCGGTGTTCTGTATCGCCACCGACACGAGCCTCAAAAGGCCGACGAAGCCCTCGTTCACCCCTTCACCCTGAACGAATAGGTGCCCTTGGTGCGATGCGCGTCGGCCGTCATCGCCACCCACTGCACCGTGTACGCGCCAGGCGCGAGCTTCGGTATCGCGACGGTCATCACGCGCGGGTTCGACGCATCGATTTTCGCCTTTTCGTGCGCGACGGCATTGCCGTTCGCGTCCGACACCTTCACCGAGCTGAACGCCGGTTCGAGATCCTCGTTGAACGTCAGCCGCAACGTGTCGGGCGCGGTGTCGACCGCGCTGCCGGTCGCCGGTGCGGCGCTTTCCAGCTTGCCGTGCGCGAATGCTGCGGCCGGCACGGCGGCGACGATCGCGCCGGCCGCGGCGAGGGCGGCCAGCCGCCCGAGGGGGGTGATCTTCATGGTCATGCCCGGCGTCACGGCTTCTTCAGCTCGACGACGGTCAACGCGCCGCCCACGTCCTCGGCGACGAAGTCAACCTTGTCGCCCACCTTCACCTGCGACAGCATCGCCGGGTCCTTCACCTTGAACGCCATCGTCATCGCGTCCATCCCGAGGTTGTCCAGCGGGCCATGCTTGATCGTCAGCTTGCCGGCGCCCGTGTCGATCTTGCGGATCTCGCCGTGCGACATCTCGTGCTTCGCGGCGGCGCCCTGCATCGCGCCGCCGCTCATGTCCATGCCGGCCATGTCGCCGGCCGCGTACGACGCGGCGGAAAACGCCAGCATGCAACCCGTTGCAATCGAAACCAGTTCCTTCTTCATCGTGCGTGCTCCTGAGTGAATGAAACGAAAACCGGCGGCCGCGTCATCACGGCCGCCGCATGCTGCCCGCGGCTCAACCGTCCGGCAATTCGCCCGTGTATTCGTACGCGACGGTGCCCTTCGGATGCCGGAACCAGCCCGGATCGCGATAATCGTTGCGGCCGAGGCCCTGCCGGACCTTCAGCACCGTGAACATGCCGCCCATCTCCAGCGGCCCGAACGGGCCGGTGCCCGTCATCATCGGCAGCGTGTTGTCGGGCAGCGGCATTTCCATGCCGCCCATCGCGCCGCCCGTGCTGCCCATCGCCATGTAGTCGGGCACGAGCTTGCCGATCTTCTTCGCGAGATCCTTCTGCGGCACGCCGATCAGGTTCGGCACCTGATGACCCATCGCATTCATCGTGTGATGCGACTTATGGCAATGGAACGCCCAGTCGCCCGGACGATCGGCGGTGAACTCGATCGCGCGCATCTGGCCCACCGCGACATCGGCCGTCACCTCCGGCCAGCGCGCCGCCGGCGGAATCCAGCCGCCGTCGGTGCCGGCCACCTCGAAGCTGTAGCCGTGCAGGTGGATCGGATGGTTCGTCATCGTCAGGTTGCCGAAACGAATCCGCACACGGTCGCCCGCCCGCACCGGCAGCGGGTCGATGCCCGGGAACACGCGCGAGTTGAACGTCCACATGTTGAAGTCCGTCATCTCGTTCACGCGCGGCGTGTAGCTGCCCGGATCGATGTCGTACGCGGCGAGCAGAAAGACGAAGTCGCGATCGACCGGCATCGTCGCGCGATCCTTCGGATGCACGATGAACATGCCCATCATTCCCATCGCCATCTGCACCATCTCGTCGGCGTGCGGGTGATACATGAACGTGCCGTGCGCCTCCAGCTGGAACTCGTAGACGAAGGTCTTGCCGGGCGGAATGTGCGGCTGCGTGAGGCCCCCGACCCCATCCATCCCGTTGGGCAGCCGCAGCCCGTGCCAGTGAATCGTCGTGTGCTCGGGCAGCCGGTTCGTCACGAAGATCCGGACCTTGTCGCCTTCGACGGCCTCGATCGTCGGGCCCGGCGACTGGCCGTTGTAGCCCCACAGGTTCGCGTTCATCCCGGGCGCCATCTCGCGCACGACGGGCTCGGCCGTCAGGTGGAATTCCTTCCAGCCGTTCTTCATTCGCCACGGCAGCGTCCAGCCGTTCAGCGTCGCGACGGGCGTGTACGGGCGGCCGTTGGGCGGCACGAGCGGCGGCTGCGTGCCGGCCTTCGCCATCGTGGGCGCTTCGGGCAGCGACGCCGCGCCGGCCTTGCTGACCATCGCCGCACCGAGCAGCGCGGCGCCCGAGCCGCTGAGAAATTGTCGACGGGACACCATGTCAATGACCTTCCGGATGCGGTGCGGGCGCCGGTTGCGCCACGGGTGAAGAAGCCGGCTGCGGCGCAGCGTCGGTCGTGAGTGCGGCGGGCGCGTCCGCGCGCTGCGTCGGCTGCGTCGGCTGCGTCGGCTGCGTCGGCTGCGTCGGCTGCGCAGTCGGCAGGCGGCCGCCGACGGCCGCCTGCAGATCGGTTTCGGCGAGCCAGTAATCCTTCAGCGCGTCGATGTAGCCGTTGACCGCGCCGACCTGTTCGCGCGCATCGCTCAGCAGCTCGAACACGCTCACGAGCATCCCGTTGTAGCGAAGCAGCAACTCGTCCGAGATCGTCTTGCGCAGCGGCACGACTTCATCGCGATAGTGCTTCGCGACGTCGTAGCTCGTCGTGTATGCCGCGTACGATTCGCGCACCTCCGAGCGCGCGTCGATCGCCGTCTGCGCGAGCCGGTTCGCCGACCGCATGTAGACGGCCTCGGCCCGCGCGACCTTCGCGCCGCCCCAGTCGAACAGCGGAATCTCGACGCTGATCTCGTAGCCGTGCTCGTGCCCCTTGCTGGTCTCGTAGTTGTTCACGTAGCCGAGATCGACCGCGTTGACGAAGCGCGTCGCCTTGCTGAGCCCGAGCGACGACGCGACGCCCTGCGTCTGCAGCTTCGCGGCCTGGATGTCGAGGCGGTTGTTCATCGCATAGCGTTCGAGATCGGGCAGATCGGGGCGTGCCTCCGGCAGGTCGGGCAAGCGCTCGGGCAGCGCGTACCGCGTGCGCTCGCCCCACTGCCCCATCGCGCGCGTGAGCTTCTCGCGCGCGGCCACGGCCTGCTGCTGCGCCTTCGCCTGCTGCGCGACGGCATCCGCGTGGAACGCCTGCTCGCGTGCGTAGTCGAGCCGGCTGAAGTTGCCGGCCTGGCGCATGCGCAGCGCGAGCTCGGCGCCGGCGCTCGCGGCGTCGCGGACCTGTCGCGCATAATTCGCGGCCTGTTCGGCAGCGACGGCTTCGACATACGCGCGGCGCGCGTCGGCCGCGACCTTCAGCATCGCGTCGGCGGTTTCGAGCCGGGTCTGCTCGAAACGGCGGCGTTCGATGTTCGTCGCGAGCGGCAGCGTCAGCAGCGCGAACACGTTGGCCGAGAACGTGCGGCCGAGGCTCAGTTCGCCGTCGCCGGCCCGCGTGCGGCTGAACGAGAAGCGCGGGTTCGGCAGCCGGCCGGCCTGCACGAGATCGGCCTCCGACAGCCCGAGTTCCGCGTACGACGCCTGCAGGCCACGGTTGTTCAACAGCGCGAGCTGCACCGCGTCGTCCATCGACAGCGGTTTCTCGAGCAGTTCCTTCGTCCGCTTGTCGACGGCTGCGCGGTCGGCGTCGGTCCTGACGATGACGGCGTCCTTCCCGATGCGCTCCGATGCGACGGACGACACGGCGTCGAAGCCGCCGTCCTTCGAGAACGTCGTGCAGCCGGCGAGGAATGCGAGCACGAGCACGGTCGCGCCGATTCGCGGTGAAATCGCAAGTCTCGTCATTGCGCGGCCCCTCCGTGCATCGAATGGGACGCGCCGGCTGCCGCATTGCCGGGTTTCGCGTGTCCGGTCGTGTTTCCCTTCGCGGGCCGCGCCATCACGTCCCGGTTCAGTTGCTTCCAGCCCGGGCCTGCGTCGTCCCGATACGGCACGTAGCCGTCGAACGCGGACGTCACCGTGACGTCCGGCACCGACGCGGCCGCGTCGGCCGGATCGGGAAAGGCGGTTTGCGCGGGCGCGAGCGACGGCACGAGCGCCGCCGCGCCAAGCAGCGCCGCAGTAATCAATCGCATGAATGTTTCTCGTCGTGAGTCGTGCGGCGGACGTCGTGCGTTCGCCGGCACGGTTTGCGGATCGCGGCCGGTCGGCCGCGGGCACGGATCAGACGGGAATCCGGCGTGGCGGCCGGTCGATGCCGCCGGTCAAAAACGACACGACGACCGCCGACGGTGAGGACGAGACGATCGCGAGGCCGACGTCCGACGTAACGGACACGGCAGGCACCTCCGCCATGCCCGAGCCGAAACAGCAGGACCCGCATGCGGAACAAGGCGTCGCATGACGTGCGTGGTCGTCGTGCCCATGCCGCTCGCCGTGCGTACCCGGCATCCCATGCGACGCGGCCTGGGCATCGACGCCGGCACCCGCGTGCGGCACGGCAGCACCCGCGCATGGCGTCGACACGGTCGCGAACGACTGGATCGGCACGCACAGCGCCAGCAGCACGACGAGGATGAATTTGCGCCAGTACGACATGGATGCGGAATCACGCAGACAATGACCGGATGAACGGGAGCAGCGCCGCGACGACGCGCTCCGGATACAAGACGGCCGCAGCTTATCGCCGCCGGCGTGACGACGACATGGCCGAAACATGACCGAATTTTCATGAAGCACGCTCACCGCATCGCAAGCGTGGTTCATGAAAATTCCGTCATCCGGCGGTCATCTTTCGCGCACGCGCTGCGCCGTAAGCTCACGCGTTACACTGACCGGCTGGAATCACGAACGGCCTGCTCCACCATGCGGATACTGATAGTCGAAGACGAACCCAAGATGGCGTCGTACCTCCGCAAGGGGCTGACGGAGGCGAGCTACACGGTCGACGTGGCCGAGAACGGCCAGGACGGGCTGTTCCTCGCGCTGCACGAGGATTTCGATCTCGTCGTGCTCGACGTGATGCTGCCGGAACTGGACGGCTTCGAGGTGCTCCGCCGGCTGCGCGCGCAGAAGCAGACGCCGGTGCTGTTGCTGACGGCCCGGGAGGCGGTCGAGGACAAGGTCACGGGGCTCGAACTGGGCGCCGACGACTACCTGCTCAAGCCGTTCGCTTACGCAGAGTTCCTCGCCCGCATCCGTTCGCTGCTGCGGCGCGTGCCGCGCAATTCCCGAGAAATCCTGCAAATCGCCGATCTCGAAGTCGACCTGATCAAGCGCCGCGTGCGGCGCGCCGACGCCCGCATCGACCTGACCGCGCAGGAGTTCGCGCTGCTGCAGCTGCTCGCGGAGCGCGAGGGCGAGGTGCTGACGCGCACCTTCATCACGTCGCAGATCTGGGACATGAATTTCGACAGCGACACGAACGTCGTCGATGCGGCGATCAAGCGCCTGCGCGCGAAGATCGACAACGCGTACGAGAAGAAACTGATCCACACGATCCGCGGGATGGGCTACGTGCTCGAGGATCGCGCGTGACAGGCGGCCCCGCGCCCTATTCGCTGCTCCGGCGCCTGACGCTCGCGTTCGCGGTCGTGGCCGCGCTCGTGTTCGCGCTGACCGGCGCGTATCTGTATCGCTCGCTGTCCGCCGAGTTGACCCGGCGCGACGACATCGAGATCGCCGGCAAGCTCAACCAGTTCCTGCAGCTCGCGCGGGCGAGCGGCTCGACCGCAGCGTTGCGCGCCGATCCGGCCGTCTTCCATGAAGTGCTGCTGTCGCATCCGGGCGTCTACCTCGGCATCTACGACGGCGCGAACCACCCGCTCGTCGAACACACCGACGAAGCCGGCCACACGCTCGCATCGGTGATCGCGCGGCCGCAGCCGGCCGGTGCAGCGGGCGCGGCGGCGAGCCCGTTCACGTGCTCGCCGCCCGGCATCGGCACGTCGCGCTGCGTCCGTGCGCGCGCCACGCTGCCGTCGGGCGAAACCATTCAGGTCGCGCTGGCCCGCACGGCGGCCGATCGCCAGTCGCTGCTGGAGAGTTATCGTGTCGACATCTGGCTCGCGGCCGTGCTCGGCGCGCTGCTGGTCGGCGCGCTCGGCTACGCGGTCGCGTCCCGCGGCCTGCGTCCGGTCGAGAGCCTCGGCCGGCAGACGTCGCGCATCGAGGCGCACAACCTGACCGCACGCCTCGATGCGCGCGGCGGCCCGATCGAGCTGCGCGAACTCGCCACATCGGTCAACCGGATGCTCGACCGGCTCGAGCGCGCGTTCGTGCGGCTGTCGCAGTTCTCGTCCGATCTCGCGCACGACATGCGCACGCCGCTCGCGAACGTGATCAGTTCGTCGCAGGTCACGCTGTCGCGTGCCCGCACCGCCGAGGAATACGAAACGCTGATCGACTCGAACATCGAGGAATGCGAACGGCTTCAGCGGATGATCGAGAACATGCTGTTTCTCGCGCGCACGGATAATGCGCAACAGCACCTGAAGACGGTCGAACTCGACGCGGGCAACGAATTGCGCCGGCTCGCGTCGTATTTCCAGGCGCTGGCCGACGAGACCGGCGTGCGCCTCGACGTGCACGGCGCAGCGCCCGTCGTCGCGGACGCGACGCTGTTCCGGCGCGCCGTCGGCAACCTCGTCTCGAACGCGCTCGAACACGCGGAAGCCGGATCGACGATCGAGCTGGCCGTATCGACCCGGCCCGGCTACGCGGTCGTCGAAGTCACGAACCGCGGCATCGCGATTCCGCCCGAACAGATCGAGCGGATCTTCGAGCGCTTCTACCGGATCGATTCGTCGCGGCACGGCGCGGCGCGCAACACCGGGCTCGGGCTCGCGATCGTCAAGTCGATCCTCGAGCTGCATCGCGGCAAGGTCGAGGTCGTGAGCCGCGACGGACGGACGACCTTCGCGCTGCACTTCCCTGCCCGCGTTTCGTGACACGCGGATGATGCCGCCGCGCGCATGCCGATTGCTTCCGATGCGGCATGGGCATCCGTCACGAGGCGGCTTGACCGCACACTTGCCGAAAGCGGCCGGCTCGGCTAGACTGCCCTTCGTCTTTGGGGAGTAGCCTGCTTTCCATCCCCGGAAAGCGAACGCGTCAACACACTCGGCCTGCGGCCGTGGCGCGTTCGGCCGAATCGGTCTGGCGAGACCATCGACGCATCGCGTCGTTCCTGGTCGGACGTCGGCAGATGCGTCATGGTTCGTCCACGTCCGACCACGGAGTCCCCATGTTCCTTCCAGCTTTCCCCCTGCATTTCGTTCGCTGCGTCCGTTCCGCCCCTGCCGGCGTGCCTGCCTGCGGAGGTGCTGCATGACGTTGATGCTCGTCGAACTGGCGCTCATGCTGATCGTCATCCTGGTCGCCGCCGAACTCTTCACGAATGCGCTCGAACATCTCGGCGAGCGGCTGAAGATTTCCGAAGGCGTGACCGGTTCGCTGTTTGCCGCCGTCGGTACCGCGCTGCCCGAAACGATGGTGCCGCTGCTCGCGCTCGCGGGCGGCACGTCGAACGCGGCCGTGAACGAGGAAATCGGCGTCGGCGCGATTCTCGGCGCGCCGCTGATGCTCGCGACGCTGACGACCTTCCTGATGACGCTCGCCGTGATCCGCTCACGCGGGCTGACCGGCACGATCGCGCCCGAGCGCACCGGCTTCGTGCGCGACCTGAACTACTTCATCGCCGCATTCACGCTCGCCACCATCGCGATGTTCGTCCCGCATCACGTGTGGGCCGTCCGCGCGCTGCTCGCCGCGATGCTGGTCGGCATCTATGTGATGTACGTCTTGATGACGTTCCGCGCGTCGACGCAACTCGTCGATGCCGGGCACGGCACCGAGGCGCCGCATGCGATGTTCCTGTCGCGCGTCGGGCTGCCGACCAACCTGGCCACCATCGCGCTGCAACTCGCGCTCGGCGTCGCGCTGCTGGTCGGCGGGGCGAAGGGGTTCATTCACGGCGTCGAGGGTGTGTCGCACCTGCTCGGGATCTCCGCGCTGCTGCTGTCGCTGATCATCGTGCCGATCGCGACGGAGCTACCGGAAAAGGTCAACAGCGTGCTGTGGATCCGCCGCAAGAAGGACACGCTCGCGTTCGGCAACATCACCGGCGCGATGGTGTTCCAGGGCACGTTGCTGCCGGCGATCGGCATCATGCTGACGCCGTGGGAACCGCGCCCCGAAGTGCTGACCGGCGTGGTCATCACGCTCGCGGCGGCGGTGTGGCTGCGCGTCAATGCGCGTGCGCGCGGGCTCGCGATCTGGGCGTTGCTGGCGAACGGCGCCGGGTACGTCGGCTATCTGTTCGTGACACTGACGCGCTGAAGGCCCGGCGTGCGTCAGTCAGGACGCGCTGCGGCGAGCGTCGGCCTGCAGCACCTGCTGCACGGCCGGCCGCGCCCGCACCCGCTCGTACCACGCGCGCAGGTTCGCGTACTGGCTGAGGTCGATGTCCGCGTTGTACACCGAGCGCATCCAGTCGGCCTTGCCCCAGCCCGTGAGCGCGAACAGGTACGCATCGGCGATCGTGAACGTGTCGCCCGTGACGAAGGTCCTGCCGTCGAGCTGCCGGTCGATCCATGCGAAGCGGCTGTCGAGCTTCTGCCGCGCCGGGTCGACGTATTTCCCCGCCTGCACCGCGTACAGCAGCGGGATGAAGCCCTTGTGGATTTCGGTGCCGAGGAAGTTCAGCCATTCCATCAGCCTGTAACGCGCAAGCGTGCCGTGCGCGGGTGCGAGCCCCGCTTCCGGGCGCCGGTCCGCGAGATACTGCGCGATCACCGGCCCTTCGCGCAGGATCGTGCCGTCGTCGAGTTCGAGCAGTGGCACGTAACCGAGTTCGTTGACGTCGCAATAGTTGCGGCCGTCTTCGATCCGATGCTTGCGCGCGTCGACCGTGACGATCTGCACGTCGATGTCCGCTTCGCGCAGCACGATGCGAATCGCCTGCGAACAGCTGCCGGGAGCGTGATAGAGCTTCATGTGTTTCCTTGGTTGGATGGTTCGACTATCGATTCGCCGCGACGCGGGCGCTAATATCTCGCATCGGCGCAGCGCTGAGAAGAAGGCAGTCGTTTGTGCCGTAGTCACGAAAAAGTTACCGACCAGGGTTCAGCAGGATGAAAACGAGTGCGACAGGATGTTCCGTGGAAGAGGCGATGCGCCTGCTCGGCGGCCGCTGGCGGTTGCTGCTCGTGTCCTACTTGCTCGACGGGCCGAAGCGCTTCAGCGACCTGCGCCGCGACATGCCGGGCATCTCGCAACGGATGCTGACGCTCGATCTGCGCGCGCTCGAGGACGCCGGCTTCGTGCGGCGCACCGTGTATCCGGAAGTGCCGGTGCGCGTCGAGTACGATCTGACCGCGGACGGCGACCGGCTGCGGCCCGTCGTCGAGGTCATGCGCGAGTTCGGGCTGTGGCTGAAGGCGCGCGATGCGCATTGCGAGGTCGAAGCGGAAACGACGCTTCCCCGATAACCCCACATCGAGAGAAACATCATGGAACTACATGCCACCGTCGGCGCGGCGACGTCCGACATCGAAGACGACGAAAGCTGCGCGAACATCTATTGCCACGACGCGGAACGGAACTATTGCTTCTCGCTGCTGCGCTTTCCGGAGGAAACGTCGATCGAGGTGATGGTGCTCGACCAGCTCACCGCGCACGTGAAGGATTTGACGGTACGCCTCACGAGCGACACGATCGAAGTCGAACTCGACGAGCGCACCGCCGCGCGGCTCGACGGCAACACGCATTACGTGATTCATCTCGCGCCCGGCGAGCACGATCCGGTCGTGCTGCGTGCCGCGCTCAAGGAAATCTTCGACGGCAAGAGCGGGTATCGCGACGACAGCGCAAGCACGTGACCCGGCCTGCCCGGCATTCGTCCGCATCTCACGCGTTCGCCCTTCGCTCATGACACGCGCTTCGCGATTCCAGCTGCTTCGCCGCCGCTGCTCACGTTCAACGTCGACGACACCGTCACGGTGCGCGTCGAACGGGCCGAAGGCTCGCGCGTCACGATCCGCTTCCTGCCGAGCGCAGAGACACGGACGCTCGACGTCGACGTATACGACGAGGAAGGCCACTACCGGCTCGCATCGGACGACTACAACTTCGACGGCCACCGCGATCTCGCCGCGCACGCACTGCTCGGCATGGTGAACTAGCGCTACGGCATCTTCATCTACGACGCCGTGCAGATTTGTCGCACCCAGCGGGGACCCTCTCCTTGCTCTTCAGTTGCGGCAACTAGAGGACTCCGATAGATTTGTCGCGACAGCAGGGACACGAACGGGTCGATCTGTTGAGGTGTTTTTCGCCCAACGATGTGTCGACGGTGCGGCCGAAATAGCGCCGGCACGACTGGAATTCGAACAGCGGCAACCGGCCGATCGGGCGCGCTCTGATTCCCGCGTCGTGATATGGATGCCGCCGCAGCTTGGACAACGGGACCGCGGCACGTGGCTCCCGGACAACAAAGCGACGATCTGCGCGGTCCGAAAGGTCGTCAGTTCTCGTGCCTCGCTGGTGTCGTCTGCGACATCAGAACTGTGCCGTGACCTGAAATCCGATCGTGACTCGCGCCGTAGGAAACCCGGACGGTTTGTAGATCGGTGTGCCGGCAAACAGGTCGTAACCAAAGGCTCCCGTTCGAGTCGCGACGCTGCCCTTCACGCCGATCACCGCGCCCGCCAGCTGCGTGCCGACGAGAGCAACCGGCTGCGGACCCCACACGCGGCCGTAGTCGACGCCCGCATAGGCCGCCTGCCCGGTCTGGCCGATCGGCGCCTGCAGTTCGTTGCGCCAGTAGAAGCCGCGCGACGCCGCGAGCATCGTCTCGCCGTCGAATCCGCGCACCGTATAGCGGCTGCCGATCGCCAGGTCATCGATGTAGTACAGCGTATTGCCGGTGTACTGACCGTGGAACGTCGTCACGTAGCGGAACGGCTGCTGTGCGATTGCGAACGGGACTGACAGATTCGCGTCGAGCACGGCCATCCTGTAGCGGTAGGTCGGGCCGCCGTCGGCCGACAGGGTGTCGTCCTGCGCGCCGAACGCGCCGATCCCCTGCCGGTATGCGAGCGTGCCGTCGAACTGCGCGTTGCCGAAGTAATGGCGATCGGTCAGGCCAAACTCGACGAACGTGTTGTTGCGGCGCTGCTGCGGGATCTCGGTGTCCTCGATGAAGCTTTGCCCGAAGCGGCGCGACAGTCGGAACTGCGCACCGAACACGTCGTTCTGGCTGCGCGACAGCACGCGGTTCAGCTTGAAGTCGACCGTCTTCGAATTGCCGCTCGCAACGAAGGTCTGGTTCACGCCGGCGATCTGCTGGTAGTACGTGTTCGTGTAGGCCGACAGCGTCGCGGTCCAATAGCCCCACGGGATCGAATAAAAGCCGTTCCAGCCGTGCGAGCCGAGGCGCTTGTCACCGAACTCGAGATCCTGGCTCACGCCGACGTTGAAGATGTCGTTCAGGCCGAGCGGGTTGTCGATGCCGAGCGACAAGTTGCCCTGCAGGCGACCGGTCGCGCGCGTACCCGAGTTGTCGATCGACGCGACGACGGTCCACGGCTTGCCGCGTTTCACGTCGAGCACGACGTCGCTTTCACCCGGCACATCGGCCGGCACGATCTGCATCGACACGTCCTGGCTCGACACGCGTTTCATCTGCTCGAGGCCCTGTTCGAGGTCGCGCAGGTTCAGCAGCTCGCCGTCGCCGGTTGGAAAGGCAGTTTTCCAGGTGCCGCGGAGCTTCTCGTCGGCAACACGCACATGGCGGATCACACCCGGAATCAGCGAAAACTTGAGGGTCCCGGTCGACAGGTCCTGTTCGGGCAGCAGCACGCGCGTCGTCACATACCCGCGCGCCAGGATAGCTTGCGACAGGCCTTTGACGAGCAGGTCGAGCCCCTGTTTGCCGACGCACTGGCCCGTGTAGTGCCCAAGCCATTCACGCGCGAACGCGAAGCGATCCATCGGCAACGCCGACGCGCCTTGCAACTTCAGGGAAGCAGGTATTGCATCGGGCACGTCGAGTGCAAAACGATCAATGCGAAAGCACGGCGTTTCCGATGGCAGCGTTCGATATTCAGCATTCGCCACCACTTCCGAACGCAATCCGGGCGCGGTGACGGTCCGTTCGCGTTCGCGTGCCTCTTCCTGCTGTCGGGTTTGCTGGTCGTTGCCCGGAATGATCAGGCGCGGCGATTCCTGCGCCGACACGCTCGTCGCGATAAACAGCACTGCTGCAGCGGTAGAATACCCTCGGCGAATAATTTTCATGTTCTTCTAGATATGGAATCGTGGACTACACTCGGATCACTCGTATTCGTCAAGGATGCGACTGCTTATTAACGCGATCGGCATACCGATCATTTAAAAAAGTCCGCAGAAAAATGCATGGATGGCACCCATACTGATCCAAGCAGCAGGATTCTGCTCGCGCGTCATCTTGACCCACTGCTTCGGATTTTTATCTCCGCCGATCGTTTCCATCCAACCATCCTGCTTTCCAAGAAATGTCTTAGCTAAAGAAGGTATTCTTTAATATCACGCGAACGATGAAGCCGGTCATCGCAGCGAAAAAGCACCACCAGATGACTTTCTGTATCCGCGTTTTCGGAGTAGATATAATTAACAGCCCCATGGCTACCCCCCATTCCCAGTTTTTACTTGATTAACGGAGAAGCCCCCAGCCAACTGAAGCGAGGTTGTTTGTCTTTCCCACGTTTACACCTGCACCAAGGCCTACAACAGTTGCCGTATCGTTTCCAGGCGACACCATGATGCCGCCCCCATACCACCGTAAAGTGCCGATCCGCCACCTGCATATCCGCCAGCAAAATTAACGGTCCCGTCAACGTGAAATAGCATCCAGGCCTCGCCGACTGATCTCAACCAGACTGACTCGGCACCTGACCCAGCGCCGCCGAGCCCGTATTCGTCACGATTTTAAAGAGAAAAAATGTTCTTTAGCACCACATACGCGATAAAACCCATAATTGCGACGAAGACAACAATTCCCACCACCTTCTGCATTCGTGTCTTAGGAGTTGATCCCGGAATACCAACCATAATTACCACCCCATCCCTGTTTTACCTTGATCTACGCTGTAGCCACCACCAACGCCACCGATATTGGCATTCTTCCCAGCACTAACACCACCACCGACTCCAATAATCGTTGCCGTTCCATTGCCTGGTGAATTCATAATCCCTGCGCCAAATAAACCGTAAGCGCCAGTCATGCCGCCAGCATAGCCGCCAGCAAAGTTATTCGTCTGGCCGGGAGCAACGCTTGTTTGATTGAGCCAGCCGGCAGTAATACTTGCCGACGCCTGAACCGGATTGGGGAGTGCCATATTTACACCAGTCCCGAAGTACGCGTGACCATCTCGCGTAAACGTCCCCCATACGCTTCCTACAAAGTAATCGATCTGGAAGTTTACAAAGTCCGGGGCTCTCACCAATCCCGGATTCGAGCCCGTCGTCGTTGCCTGATAGGAGAACCCGCTACCCTGCGCCCCCTTCGCAATATACGCTTGCAAATCCGGATCACCCGGTCCCAGAGATTGCGTCCACACCGTTTGCCCGGCTCTGTTCACGCCATACTGCGTCCATTCCGTCCCGTCTTGCGGCTTATCGCCCGACGCCACCCGCACATTGCCCGGCAGCATCCCGCCGTCCGACGTCACCAGATTCATCTGTGCCATTTGGTCCACGATTTGCTCCACCGTGTACTTACCGCCGCTCTCCGTCGCCAGCTTCTTCGCCAGCGTCAGTTCTTTCGCCTTGCTATCCTCATGCAACTGCCGATTAAACCGGTCGACGTTGTATCCAGAGAACGCTCCCGATTCACCGCCCACAGCCGCACCGGCCCCCGTCGCAAGCGCGTTCGCCACGATATTACCCAGCGCCTGATTCATATTGGCGTTGCCTGTCGGATCGCTGCCTGCGATCGCACTACTCAGTTCGTTCAGCTTGCCAGACGCGATCGATGCAATCGCCGCGCCGGCTGCACCACCGACTGCGTTGCCACCCGCCAGCCCCGTCACCAGCGCCGCACCCGCACCCTGCATCAGTGCGCGGTTCGCTCCGCCTTCCTTCCACGCGTCGACACCTGCCTGGTCACCATTCTTCTCGGCTTGCCGTTTCATCTCGTCGGCATAGTCACCGATCCGGCGCGACACCGCTTCGCCAGCTGCGCTGGCCGCAGCCATCATGTCCGCTTGATTGCTCAAGAGATTCTGCATGTCGGGGAGTTTGGCAACCGTACCGTTTGTATTCGTCGTATCGCGGTTCAAGCTCGCCACATCCTGCTTCTGGTTCGACGAATCCGTGATCGTCACCGCCCCCGCACTGACACCACTCTTCGTCGTTGCACTATCACTGCCGCTGTCGCTCTGTCCGAGCATGGGCGCGGCGCCACCGGCATTCTTCCCCGACGCACTGCCGTGCGTGCTGTAGTTCATCCCGCCGTCGCCGGTCGTCGCGCCTGCGCTGAAACCGCTCGAACTCGCATCGTAGTGCGACTGGTTCTGGATGTCCGAGAAGGACAGCGAACCCGTCGTCAGCGAATTCTTCGACGCATCCGCTTCACTCGCGATGAGCCCACCCTTCAGGTCGGTATTGCCGGTGACGTTGATATTGAAGCCGCCGTCGCCCGCGTGAATTCCGGCTTGCTCGTTGACACCCGCATAACTGCCTGTGGCATTGCCCTTGCTCTGGCTGAAGCTCGCGCTGGCGCCACCCTGGCTAATGCTGAAGCCGCCGCCCGAACTCGACTGATGCGCTGCACTCGTCAGCGTATCCTGCACGCTCTCGATGTTCAGGTTCCCGCCCACATCGGCATTCACCTGATTGCCCTTCACGTTCGAGCCGATGATGTTCGTATCGCCGCCCGAGATGATCGTCACGCCGTTTGCTGCGTTCACGTGACTGCTGTTCTGCGTGGCCAGATCGCTGTTGCCGTCGCCGTTGGCCTTCGACATCGCCGCGGAAACACCGAACCCGCCCGTGCCGACGGACACCCCCACGCTCGCGCTCTTCGACTCGTTCGTGCTGCGCGTCGAATCCGTATCGGTCCTATTGACGATATTGACCTGATTCTTCGCTGCCAGGATCACGTCGTTTGCGTTCACGTTCGAACCCGCGATCGCCACATTGCCGCTACCCGGTTGCCCGTTCCCCGTTGCCGCAAACGCGACCGTCCCGCCCGCATTCACATTCGAGCCGCGATTCGTCACGCTGTCTTCGGAGAATGCGCTCTTGCTGTGACTGCTGCCGACGCTGACTTCGACCTTGAACTGAGGCGTTTCTCCTGCCCCCAGCGCCCGA